>CAZAUB010000024.1:0-2274 GCA_964488195.1 uncultured Methylobacter sp.
AGTGTCGCTCCAGGGATGCTTTGCTGTTTAGAAATACGATAAATTTTGGTGGTGACTCTGTTAAGTTCTTCTAACGCACGACCGGACTTTGTATCGCCGCCGATGATCAATTGCTTAAGTTTCGTGTAGGCATATCGACAGGTGTCTTCCATGGTGGGGTGCTTTTTTGGATACCTCCGCGTAATGCCGTCATTTATGGCCCATGATTTATGGTTATCGCTAAAGAATCCGTTTGCTGCGTACAGATCGGTAATCAGGTGGCGCATAACGGCTTCTTGTCTTGAACCTATTGGACGGCAGCCATTTATGGTTGCAATGAAATCCTGGACGCGTTTCCTAACGCCGCCAAAATGAGGATCAGGGCTGACAACAAATGGATTTAAGCCGTATTCAGTGGACTCTGAAAATCGAACGGATGAAGCGCCTTTAAGCTCCATATCACCATGTACATCCATGATATGGATTCGCGGAGTTGGCGTAATGCGTTCCATTTGCTGAATTACTTGACGCAGGAATGTTGTTTTCCCCATCCCCGTTTTACCCATAATGAGCATATGGGCGTTGACTAGAGCATCGTAGTCACAACTGACATCAATAGATTGGTTCTTGGTTAATAGGTAGTCGTCTTGACCCAGCTTTATGCTCATTCTTTCTAAAAGGTTTCAACAATAAAGTCGTTATTATAGAGAGGTGAGTTTTATTCTGTCGGGTCGAAAGACGCGCAAAAACGGCCTCTTTTGATTTGGCAAATTGTAGGGATCCACATTGATAGTAAAGCGATCAAGTGGCGTATCTCTTATTAAACATTGCGCATGGCAGCCAAATACAGCTTGATAACTGTCGGGTTTTTGTCTACTATGAATGTCGGGTTTTTGTAAGGTAACAGAATCATGCGTCGTCAAAAAACATTACGAGAAAAAGTTGAAGCGAGGATTAAAAATAAGCAGGAAGATGTGTTCTTACCTCGCGAGTTCTCTGATCTAAGCGATGAAGACCAGGTACTAAGGGTGCTGCGTACTCTTGTGAGAGAAGGACGCCTAGTCAAACTTGGCTATG
This sequence comes from uncultured Methylobacter sp., assembly GCA_964488195.1. Classification (GTDB taxonomy): domain Bacteria; phylum Pseudomonadota; class Gammaproteobacteria; order Methylococcales; family Methylomonadaceae; genus Methylobacter_A. The sequence continues at coordinate 1,057 of CAZAUB010000024.1, forward strand.
GCGTCTATGGTCGTGCCATTCAGTCGAGACTGACAGGTGAAGCCATCCTTTATAGCCAGAACGGTTTCTCTGGTGCAGTACGCCAAGCGCTCACCAAACTTGGCGTCGACTGGGAACCCACTGAAGCTGAAATTGCCTATAACGAGGGTCGCTCAACACAAGTACCGGTTAACCCGGTTCTGCGAGTGAAAGGACGTTTTTCACGGCAACTCCATTATGGAAATACGGAGCTGATTCTTGAACGATAAACCTTCTCTTCAAGATCTGCTGGAAGTACAAGCCTATTATGGATTGCCAAGCCCAGCTCTGGTAGAGAAAGATTGGTACGTTGTCAAAGCACTGGCGGCGATTACCGCCATTGATGCATCGCCTTTTCAATTAGTATTTGGTGGCGGCACAGCTCTGGGTCGCGCCCATCGGCTGATTCACCGAATGTCGGAAGACATTGACCTCAAAATCGTTTCAGATAGTCAACAGCCTCGTTCGGCATTTCGCCAGTTGCGAGACAAAATTACTAATGCATTACTAGGTGCCGGATTTGAATTTGACCCAGAAAATTCCGAATATCGTGAATCCGGTAATGCCAGTCGCTACACAATTTACCGCCTTCCTTATGCGCCGATTACTAATGGTGACGGGGCTCTGCGTCCAGAAATCCAAATCGAGTTGGCCGCATGGCCTTTGCGGCAAAAGTCAGTTGAAAAAACGGTGAGTTCCTTCATCGCAGAAGCTTTCAAAAGATCACCCGAGGTTCTGACAATTAACTGCGTTTCAATTGGTGAAACCGCAGCTGAGAAATTTGTTGCATTGACCAGGCGAGCCGGTGCAGAACTAGCCGGCGCAAGTAACTATCGCGATCCGACGATAGTACGTCATATCTACGATCTTCATGTAATTCGTGAACATTACGATCCGACAGAGATAATGACCATGGCTCAGGATATTATGCAAGCTGACGCAGAAGCCTACGGCCATAATTTCCATGCATATCGCGAAAACCCCATAGCTGAGACTCGGCGAGCTATCGAAGGACTCGAATCAGATCCTGATTATGCCCAAAAGTTTGCAAAGTTTTACCGAGACATGGTTTATAGCAAGGACACTTCAGAATTCGCCGTGTGCATGGAAACACTAAAGTCATTGTCGATAATTCTAACTGGACAAAATCAAAAAGAAAAGGAACCGAAATGACCGAATCCAACATTCAGACTCAAACAA
>CAZAUB010000024.1:2374-12991 GCA_964488195.1 uncultured Methylobacter sp.
GAATGGCCTGAAGGGCGATGAGATCGGGTACATCCTCGCCGACATGGGAATCCCGGATCCAGATTCGGGAATAACCAAATGGAAGCGCCTGCTCAATGCACTCGCGCTCGCTCAGAACACTCATCAGGTTGGAAATCATGTGATCATGTTCATCAATCGGTCGATGTCTCCAGTTCGGTACACTACAATTCCTGAACTCTTCGCCTGGCGTAGAGACGGTCTTAACGTAGTCCTTTCGTTCGCTGGTTTCTGCGTGCGTGAGGATGGCAAGGTAATTCACTCTACACCAGAAACCACACTTGAGGGTGCTCGGGCGCGTGCTGGAAGGCTCAAATCTCTGCTGGAAGCAAGAGGAACACATGCGGAGGTATTCAATTACTGTAGGGCTGAACTTCTTGAAGAAAATTACTTCCATGCAGTACTCGAAGCAGTCAAGGGCCTCGCTCAGCGTCTGCGTGATTTATCCGGCCTCACGACTGATGGGGCCGAATTGGTAAACACCGCCCTATCAACCAAGAATCCAATCATCGCCCTGAACTCTCTCAAAACTGAAACAGACACGAGCGAACAGAAGGGTATTGCTAATCTATTAATTGGTTTGTTCGGTGCGATCCGTAACCCGACTGCTCACGCACCAAAGGTCATATGGGCAATGCCGGAACAAGACGCTATCGACGTTTTCGCCCTTTTGTCCTTTGTTCATCGAAAACTCGACTCAGCAGTCAAACTGGAAAGAAGTGAATAGCGGCTAAACAAAGTTTGTTCAGCGCGAATTGAGACCGCAATCAATGACTCGTTGCGCTTCCACTGGCCTAAAATGCTTGTAATCATAAAACCGCCGATTCACATCATCTCCGATTAGAAACTCTGTACAGTCCTGGACACTGCCCTGCGCTGTTAATGCCGTTATTTTCTGTTTGAATTCCGCAAGACGTTCGGCACCATAGGCATTTGCAAGATACGGATGCAAAGGATTCAAATAGAATTTTGAATCGATTCTTTCCTTCTTCAACCAGCTAACTAGTTCATTAAAATCCTCGAACCGACTGTCAATCCATGGCGACGCTTTAACAGGTTTAGCGTTGAGTGGAAACTGTTTGCGAATGAAGGCGTCGTGATCTTTCTGTATCTCCTGATCATAGCGTTCAAGGTAGTATCGCCCCGTGCCTTCGATGTCGTACTTCACTGACGCCTTGCCGCTGATAGCCGTTACCAACCGGCTAAATCCATCCGAAAGGCTTGATGCAAACAAGTAACCGAAAACAACCCGCTGGTAGCTTTGGTTGTCGGCATCAGGATGTAACTGATACGCTGGCCCATAGGACTTAATATCTGTAAAGGCGATGGGTTCCAACCCGTACACGACAGTTTTAATCGTCACTCCCTCCCGTTTCAATCCTCGCAATGTTGTCAGAATTTCATCGGGCTTGGCCGCTAAAAATGCCAAATTATAGAAATGCCGACCAGGGAAGTACTGATTGACCAAATTTGGATCAACAAGGCCCATGATTGATGACCCAACGATATAGGAGTCCGGTGTGGCGCTCGACGTTTTTACTGAATTCCTGGGCGATTCATCGTTGATTTTCCCTATAATTGCTTCCGAAGAGTTTGGTGAAGTTTGTTTTGCTTCATTAAGCAAATACTCAACCTTCAAAAACCGCTCATTGGTTGTCGAGGATGAAAAACGATCGCCTATCGAAAATGCGGGATTGAAGATCTGGTATGGATTTACCACCACGTTCCAGACCGGCAATGACCAGGCGACAATGCCGCCGGCTGCCAATGCCACTTTCCAAAACGAATCAAAACTGCCAATAGATAAAGCTTTCATGGGATCCTGACAACCAGATACTGGTGAAAAATAGTGTGGTGAAATAAGCAAGGTTTTTGAAGTTCGGCTCAAGCTGCTGTGCCGTTTTCTGGGCGTTGACATATTCTAGGCAGATCGCCAACAAAATCGCTCCCTGTACGAATTCCATGCCGGTGATTAATGTGGTTTGGGTACAGGTCTGACAAAATCCGGATACGACACTGGGGATGGCAAAACCATTGAGACCTATCATCCCTTTCCAGATGGAAATAGCTTGTGTCACTGATTCTGCACGGAATACCACCCAGGCCACCGTGACCGATAGGAATGTAATGGCTACAGCCAGCGGCTTGGCCATTCTGACACCGGCTTTCATCCAGAGCCGGTGAATGCCAATGAACAGCCCATGCAAAACGCCCCAAAGCACGAACGTCCATGCGGCGCCATGCCAGAAACCGCCGATGATCATAGTGATGGCAGCGGCGAATAATCCCCAGCCAAAACCGTTTCTATTGCCGCCCAGAGGAATATACACATAGTTTCGAAGGAATCTGGACAGCGTCATGTGCCAGCGCTTCCAAAAGTCGGCGATGCTGTTTGCCTGGTAAGGGGAATTGAAGTTTTGCGGCAGGATGATGCCAAACAGCAGGCCGATGCCGATTGCCATATCCGAATATCCGGAGAAATCGAAATAAACTTGTAAGCTATAGCCTATAGCCGAAACCCAGGACTCAAAAAATTGCAGCACGGTGTGCGCCGCAAACAATGGATCAACCTTCTCGGCAATGCGGTCGGCAATCACGCTTTTCTTGAACAGGCCTACCGCGAAAAGGAACAAGCCTTGTGAAAACTGTCTAGCATCAAAATCAATGCGGCCTCGTAGTTGAGGCATGACGTCGGAGTAATGCAGAATCGGCCCGGCGATCAAATGCGGGTAGAACGAAATCGAAAACGCAAAGCGGCGCAGATTGAAATCGCTGACATAGCCTTTGTAACAATCGACCAGGTAAGCAATCACCTGAAAGGTGAAGAACGATATGCCAAGCGGCAATATCAAGTGCAACAGAGAATTCTGACTGCCGGTCAGCACATTCCAGTTTTCAATGAAGAAGTCGACGTATTTAAAATAACCCAGTAAGCCAACGTTGACTATCAACCCTGCAGCCAGCAGCGTTTTCGACTTTGTCTGCGAGATCTTCTGCCCTAGATAGAAATTACCCAGAGCATTACCGATCAATAGCGGCACATAGCGAATGTCCCACCAGCCATAAAAGTAGATGGAACAAATGACAACCAGCCATTGAGCGTCCTGCTCGCGATTCATTCGCTGCAAGCCCCACCATGCGGCAATTGAGAAAGGCATGAAAAAGTAGATGAATTCGGGTGAGTTAAAGAACATTTTTCTTTAGCCGGATAATTTTTGAAAAAAGATTATGCCAGCGACACTAATTCTGTGTCGGGTCGAAAGACGCGCTTTTTCGACCTCTTTTAATTTACATTGCGGCGATCATTTGAGCGAATTGATGTGCCTTAGTCTTTTTCAAGCCACCAATCATAACCTCATTCAATGTTGGTGCGTCACGCCATGCGAATCCTCAATATCATTAATAATCCCTATAACATCATTGTCCTCTTTAGCGCCCATTAGCCTTTTCATTTGATTAATGTCCTCCTCAGCCATGTTACGTTTCCTTGCCTGTGTCCGTCTGTCAACACCTGCGTAGCGACATTCGTGCATACCATTAAGATAGGAACTCTGTGGCCCTCCTGATCCTGATCGCGCCTGATACTGAGACGCACAACCGCTCCTTGCCACATAATCCAGAAGATTATCACGTTGGAGTTGCGTACAACCTGACAACCCGATTATTACAATCCACACAAATAACCTAAACATAGTTTTCCCCAAAATAAATAACACCTAAAAATTTACTTTCTCATAGGTCGAAAAAGACGCAAGGGGGAAAATCGCTGTTTTTTAATTATTTTTTGAGGAATTTCACAAGTCGCGGGTACTTTTTTTGCCGCAATACCTACTGATATTTTTTCAATTTCCCGCATAGATTGGTCATCATTAAGCCAATCTTTACCGTAAATCAGTCTGGCGGCGTACCCAACCCCTATTCGTTTAACTGCACTCTCGCGTTTCTTTAGGCGTTTTTTAACTACCCTTTTGGCATCTTCTTCGCAGTCCATTAATATGACTTTTTTTCGCCCTTTGCATCCTATCCGTCCATAATTGATCTCTACAATCCAGTTGCCGAATAAATCCTGTCCAGCTTCAATTAAATACGAACGTCTGATATTCAGTTCCGGGCAATCTGCCTCCAGTAGTATTGAATAAACTATCATCAAACATTTTAATTAGATTTAGATTTCCATCATGTCATCAAAGGCGCTGCTAAATGATTTTTGTTTTGCATCATCAATGATTATCTGCACATCATTTTTAATGACTGAGTTCGGTGTTTCTGGTTTATTTTCCGTAACGTTTTTTGTTGTTCCGGCTTTTAAAAGATAACTACCATTTAGACCTTGCGAGGCCAGGGCGCGTAATAATGTTGCTCTGCGTCTTGCCGGGGTATTTATCAAATAGCTATACAAGTCAGTGTCTGAATCAGACTCTAGTATCAAGTTAACTCTAATTCTCTCCATATCAAATTAGCTCCCTAACTTTTTAATGCGCTCATTACCTGCCAAATAAAACCCTTTAACATTTGAGTAAAGACCATCCTCTGGCGCTATAATTTCGCGGCCATTTAATAACTCCTCAACAATCGGCCTATAGCACAAGGCGCCACCGCCAACTAAAACGATAACGTCAATATCATCCAATGAACCGACGCTGCTTAAAACCGATTGGATTGCAGTAATAATGTAGGCGTCCATTTTTTTAATTAAATGAGAGAAATTATATTCCTTGCCCTGTATTCGAGCCTTAAATCCATTTTGAATGCCGGTGTCGACGATATTAATGTCTGAAAAGGGTGCCTGGCGATCTTCGCTGATTAAATGCGTTAATTTGTCCAAAACTAGCGACATCCCACCTGGCGTACTACCGCTCCGTTCGTCTTGGAGCTTCAGTCCTCGGCACACTAACCAATCAACCGTGTAATAACCAACATCAATGGTCAGGCTTTTTAAATCGGTAAGATTATCGATCTGATTGGCGCTCATAAAATAATTGATAAACCCACCAATTGGTTGAGGAATAATCCACGCGTCTTTAATATAAATACGCCTGCCATCAGGATAGACGTGCTCACCTTTTAGGCGTTCCGCCATTTTATTTTTGTGTTGGGCAAAAAAATTCACGGGTAATCCTGAAACCATTAAATCGATTTTTGATTCACCCATGTACGCCAGCGCCCCTCGAAATAGCGCGAGGTGTTGCGGTGTATCAATGTAGCTGTTAAGAAGGTTCCTGCCTTGATCATCGCGGGCAGAGAGGGTGTCAATACCGTCTCGTCCCACCAGATACCGGCTGCCATCACTCTCTACCTCGATTAGATCCCGTTTAACCATTAGCCCAGCGCCTCGATCCAGCCCTGTATACAGCGAGGCAATTGAGGGGAAGTGGCTGCATTTGAGCCTAGCGTCACACTCACCGTAGCAAAATTTCGTGTTCCCATAACCGACATCTATCGAACGAATAATCATAACGAATCACCCATCAATGCAGATAAAAATGCTTGGTCTTCGAACAGGGATTTCATGCCATTTTCAAGTGCTCGGTTAAGTGCAAGCTTTGCGTTCTCACCCGAGGCAAGTTGCGTGTTCGGTTCGGTACCTTGGGCAACAACCCGCCGTGAATAAAGTAGATCACCTTTCTTCGATTTCACAATAACGGACATATCCAGATCGGCGACCGCATCACCAGAAAAGAAACCAATCTTATGATCGTTATAAAAACGAGTTAGGTCTGCTGCGATCTGGACAAGTGCAGCATCCGAACTAAGCGGAAAACCTCTTGCCCGGAGTTCCTGCTCAATAGCCCTGCGGACAGTTACGGCGACATCTTCGGTCGCAAGAATTGGTGCCATTTCCATTCCGTAACCGTTCTTCTTACTGCTAACTTTGCGCTTGTCTTGGCGTTGGTCAGCTACTTGAACGTTAACAGAGACACTACTTGCGCCAGGGATTTTCGAAATGCCATGCTTCTGGTTGTACTGAAGTTCAATCCGGTCAGTTGTGAGAGCACACCCAGAAAGGCTGACAACTGCCACACACGATGCAATGACAAAGATTCTTTTGTTCATAATTCAACTCCTATTATTACCTGTTAAATGTTTTTACGACCTCTAAGCGGTTTTTAAAGCGCCCGATAACACCTTATGACTTCTTAAAGGTCGTGATGATTATTTGTAATTATTCGGTTACGACTTCTAAAGAGTTGTAAAGCAGCCCGAGAACGCACCAGAACTTCCGGCATATTCCGTCACGAAAAAGCCTGGAACTTCTTGCTACACTTTAGATGTTTCCGTGACTTATGTTCGCTTCCTAGAGCACCCGAGAACATCTTGACAGCATTTTTATACTTGTGTCGGGGTGAAAGACGGCCTAAAAACGACTCTTTTAATTTTATATTTAGAAAGCTTGACTCTTTCAGATGGGTTCTGTCAGAATCGCCGGCAATTAATGGGAATGTTGCATGATGCTCTACACCCGAAAGGCCGGTATGACGTCGGGATAGAAAAGGTCTCTTACCTGGATAGCCTCAAACCGAGGTGGGACGGAAACTCCCAGGCCATTGTATATATTGATATTTTTACAGCCTAAATTTGGCTAATTCGTTTTAATAGCTCAATTCTGATCGTCCGCGATCGGTCGAGCTCCGTTGCGCCCTGTGCGCTATAATCGCTTCTGCGGTGTTTATTTGGATCCGAGAGCCGGATATCCTCGTGCCTACGCACATCCCCTGATCGACCAATGCCGTCGTTCGACTAAGCTCATTTTCAGGGCACCACAAACCAGCTCGCGATCAAATTGGGATCCCTATATCCAACGGCACTGCCAACGCTGCGAGACAGGAGTCGAGTAGTCCCCAGAAGCGATAGGGCATGTGTTTTCACGAAGCGTTTTTTGCGTAGTGAAAATGCAGGCTTTCCGAAATCGCGTCGAGTCATTGCGAGAATGATGCTGGGCACCCCTTGTTGGGTGCCCAGCGAAAGAAGCAGGACGGCTGGGGCAGCCGCAGGCATTAGCGGTCGCGTGATTTTTGCCGCTTGTTGGACAGGGAAGCCCATAAAAGCTTTCGCAAAAATAGCGACTCCCCGATCGCTCTGCGTTTTAATCCAAAAATGTTCCATTGCCATAGGACAGGCCTCAACATTTTTAGCTCTACAAGATCAATTGCGCGTCCGAGATTATGAAGTACTCGTCGGCTTGGTCTCTCACTACGGCACTCGCTGTAACCTCCCATGATTTTGCTTTTTTTACACCACTTCAACGGTTGTGTTTTTAAAATAGTTTCATTGTTTTTAATCTAAAAAATATCAATTCGTCCGCAGGGCTGGCGCAAAATATTTCTAACCCAAGACCAAACCGACGACGGATTTATTGTGTATTCGTTTGATTTTGATCTCATAGCTTAGCGTTCGCGAAAGCCCCCTTAAAATCCTTTTTTTTAACTGCTCTAAAACATAGACACTGAAAGGCAAAATAAATATTTCTTTTTAGTTCTAATATGTTACGTGCTATTTCCTGGTAATTATCTTCGAGGAAAAGTTGTGATTTCTTTTACTGGAACCCCTTTAGGACCCTCATTTCCCATCGTCGATTTTGGACGCTGGCAAGCTTGACACCCAAGGTTAGAGGCAAGACCAAACACATATCTCGCATCGCGCAGCGAGTATTAAAACGCGCAAGTTTGACGCCATCCTTTTTTCTACAAATCCGCCAGATATACGATCTGTGCCCCTACGCTCATCAATCGCGAGAATTGTGTCCGTAGAAGAAGAGGCGTTTTTTTGGAGCCGGTTAGCCTGCTCGCGATCAATAAATTTAGGACAACCCGGCTCCACCTCAAAACCGTTTCATTTAGACGTTTTTGAGGTGGAGTTGAAGCTCAACCAGGAAGCTTGGAAAAATGATTACATTCAATTTGAATATTTTAGAGGGTTCGCTATGAGCCGAAATTTCGGAATCGGATCTAGGGACATGTTTGTCGCTGGTCACATGCTACTGCAACGGAGATCCCGTAATGGCTTTAAAACCCAGCATGACTACGCAGATCGCTGGCGGCTTTTTTGCTGCTGGGCGTCTGAACGAGATGTAAAAAAAATGGAAAACGTCACCAGAGACATCGTGATCGCATACGGACAACATCTTCAGAGCCAACTTGAAGCCGGTGAACATGCAAGTGCGTCAGCGCCAAAAAATTACGTGTCTGCGGTAAATGCCGTAATGAAACTTGCAACCCAGGGTGAATGGAAATCTATTTTTCCTGGGCGTGATTGCGGCATTCAAAAAAGAATCTATATTGCAACAGAGAACAAGGCGGCAACGGATGCTGGACACATAAATGCTCAACGCGCTGCAGGTGATCGTATTTCTTCGCTTCTTGCTCTTCAACGTGCATTTGGCCTTAGATTCAAAGAGTCAGCCCTTCTAAACGCCAAAGCCGCGCTGAAAGAAGCCAGGATAAAGGGTTTTATCTCAGTAAAAGCGGGCACTAAAGGAGGTCGCAAAAGAACGGTTCCATGCAGCCCCGCCGACATCACTGCGCTCGAACAGGCGGTCACTGTCCAGGATGAACGATCAATGGTTCCCAAGACTATGACCTATGTCGAATTCCGTCAGGAATGCTACGCCATAGCCGGTGAAAAGGGGTTTGTTTTCCATTCTGAACGCCATGCGTATGCTCAGGCACGCTACCGGGAAATTATCGGAGCACCATCACCCATAGAAGCCGGATGGCCCCGCAAGGAACGATTCAATAAACTTGCTGAATATCTGAATATTAACAAAACAGAGGCAAAGGAAATTGATAGATCGGCTCGTCAGATAATATCAATTGAACTCGGACATTCTCGCGTGGAGATTACAAATGCGTATCTGGGCTGAGGAATTAAAATCACATACTCATGACTATGTGCGTCGCGGTGGAAAACAGAATCGAAAAAAACAAGTATCACTGATTATTGATTTCCTGGAATACACAGATTCTCAAGAGAAAATAACATCCCTGCACCGACTGGGTAGCCGTCACGTCATTAATTTCTGGAAATCTCATCGAAATCTGTCTGAGAAAACGGCCTATGATTATTGGCTTGGAATCTGCAAGCTATGGGAATGGATTGGTAAACCGGATAAACCACCCAAGCCGCATAAAATGAGCGAACCCACGGATAGTGATGATTCGAATATTGAGTTGGTATTTTCGGAATTTTCTAAGGCTATTAAGTCTGCTCGTGAATTAAAGGGTTTGTCGATACAGAAGCTTGCAAATTTATCGGGGTGTGAGGCAATGGTTGTTAATGAAATTGAAGCTGGCAAATATGATGGCGCGAAGATTTCAGAAGTCCAAAATCTTTTAAGCATTTTGAATATTCAGCTTTCTATTAGAATCCAGTCATGAGTTTTATTGTCGACCTATCCAGACTATTAACCTTTAGAATTACATGGAGTGATATTCTAAGAACATATTCGTTTTGGTTTAATTCATATGATGAAATCCAGGGCTTGCTTGCCTCTTATCGATATATTCCAACAAAACATGTAGATTTAATTAACTAAAACATGTAGATTTATTTAACCAAAACATGTAAATCTATCTATGAGGCATGCAACATGGGTCGCCCACGATTAAGCGAGCAGCAAAAATTGGCAAAGGCGCTTGAGGAGCTGCGTCAAATTATCGGGTCAGACCATGGCATTGTTCGTGGTAACCAACTCAAGAATTCGACACGGGCCTTGCTTCTTGAAAAAAGGTTTCTGCGGGAAGTTCTGAAGGGCTGGTATTTTGTGTCGGATCCTTCTTCGGATCAGGGTGATACTACCTTGTTTTATGCCAACTTCTGGGAATATCTTGCCCATTATTTGCAGGATCGCTTCGACAATAAGTATTGCCTGACGGCAGAGTATTCTCTGCTTAGACACTCACGGTACAACCTGGTTCCGAGACAGGTGAACGTTATTTTGGCAACCAACCAGAGTCAAATACAGGAGTTAGCATACCAACATTCGCTAGTCATGTACCCTGGTGGGAATAACTTTCCGAAACAGGAGTACATCGTCAATGTGGAAGGTCTGCGATGCATGTCGGCACCCTATTGCTTGGTAGTGTTGACGCCCAATATATTCCGGACGCACCCCGAAGAGGTGCAACTTGTCTTAGGTACCCTTAATGACCCAAGCGCTATCGCTGCTTTGGTTGACGTCAATGTCAGTGGGATTGGCAGAGTAATAGCTGCCTACCGAGCTATTGGTCGAAACGATTTCGCCAACAGCATCGTCAGTCAGCTGTCAGGGATCAATATTAAAGTGACTGAAAATAACCCGTTCGAAACGCCACCCATTTACATGCTTGGGTCACCTGACAAGACTCCACTTTATGCTCGGATAAAAATGCTCTGGGGCAAGCATCGCCAGACTGTTTTGACCAAGCGCCCAAGGGCGACAGCCTCTGATATTTCAGATGCAGTCTACTTAGAACAGGTCGAAGCCACTAAAATAAATGATGCCTATCACAGCTTATCCATCGAGCGTTACCGAGTGACTCATGAACTCATCGAGAAAGTAGCAAAAGGGTTATGGAGTCCTGAAACGAATCCGGAAGATAAGCAGCAAATCGATGCCATGGC
>CAZAUB010000025.1:0-10212 GCA_964488195.1 uncultured Methylobacter sp.
TTGATGTTTCCGAACATGGCGAAACGGCCTATCACATTTAATTTGAGTGAACTTTTCTCAAAGGTAAACCTTTTCGTAAAAACGGGCGCGCAATGCGCCCGTTTTTGCGTTTGAAGAAAGATAAAATATAGAAAAAAACACACCAGCCCGTGCTTTTATCCGGTTCATTAATTGTATGTTGATTAATAATTCACTATGATTGCAGCCGATGTTACCAACACTTTGGCTATCTAAACTGAGAGAGAACATGAAATTAATAACAGCGATCATTAAACCATTCAAAATGGATGATGTTAGAGAAGCGTTATCTGAAATTGGGGTTGCAGGCGTTACTGCAACAGAAGTAAAGGGCTTCGGTCGTCAGAAAGGTCACACCGAGTTATACAGAGGTGCCGAGTATGTGGTCGATTTTCTGCCTAAAGTTAAACTGGAAATCGCTGTCGCTGATGGCGTGCTCGATAAAGCCATTGAAACTATCGTTAATGCGGCCAATACCGGAAAAATAGGCGATGGAAAAATATTTGTATCCAATCTGGAGCAGGTAATTCGCATTAGAACCGGTGAAACCGGCGAGGATGCCATTTAGGCGCAAGGAAAAAAGATGTTGTTAAAAATAATAAATAGAAGGCTGTTTTTAGGCTTCATGCTGTTCCCCGATCTTGCTTTTGCGGATCAATTAAACCAGGCCAATACCGCCTGGGTTTTAACATCGACTGCTTTGGTTTTGTTTATGACAATACCGGGTTTGTCGTTATTTTATGCCGGCTTGGTCAGAAGTAAAAACGTTCTGTCGGTATTAATGCAGTGCTTTGCGATTACCTGTCTGGTTTCGATTCTTTGGCTGGCCGGGGTTTACAGTTTTATTTTCTCCGACGGCGGAGAGCTGCAAAAGTTCATCGGCGGCGCGTCTAAAGTATTCCTGCCCGATATAGGCGTAGCGTCATTGAAAGGCGATATTCCCGAAGCCGTTTTCTTCATGTTTCAGATGACTTTTGCGATTATTACCCCGGCGCTGATAGTTGGCGGTTTTGCCGAGCGGATGAAATTTTCGGCGATGCTGTGGTTTAGCGGCCTATGGTTGATCATGGTTTATCTGCCAATCTGTCACTGGATGTGGGGCGGCGGCTGGCTTGCTGATTTAGGCGCGATGGATTTTGCCGGTGGTATCGTCATCCATATTAATGCCGGTGTTGCGGCTTTGGTGGCTGCGTTGGTATTAGGTAAAAGAAAAGGCTTCCCCAACACGGCCATGCCGCCGCATAACATGACCATGGTGGTTACCGGTGCAGGCATGTTGTGGGTCGGTTGGTTCGGGTTTAATGCCGGCAGCGCTTTGACTGCAGACGGGCGTGCTGGAATGGCGATGCTGGTGACGCACATAGGTGCGGCTTCCGGCGCTTTAACCTGGATGTTTATAGAATGGAAGCGCTTTGGCAAACCCAGCGTACTGGGCATTGTGACCGGCATGGTTGCAGGCTTGGGCACCATCACCCCCGCTTCCGGCTTTGTCGGCCCCTTCGGCGCTCTGGTGATTGGTATTACCGCCGGTATCGTGTGTTTTTACGCAACCCAATACATAAAACGCACCCTGAAAATCGATGATTCTTTGGACGTGTTTTCTGTTCATGGCGTAGGCGGCGTGACCGGTTCATTATTGACCGGCGTTTTTGCGGCAAGCAGCCTGGGCGGCCTAGGCTTGACCGATGGCGTTTCAATCATGGATCAGGTCGGCGTTCAGGCATTGGCGATTGTCGTGACTGTAGTTTGGAGTGCATTATTCAGTTATTTGATTTTAAAATTATTGGATGAATTTATAGGCTTGCGAGTGACTTCCGATGAAGAAGTGCAGGGTCTGGATAACGTTCTGCATGAAGAGACCGGTTATCTCGATCTATAGGTCTTGTCGATAGTGGTGTTGCCGGAAACGCCAGTTCTCGCTATCGCTCGAACCAGCTTATTCCGGCCTACGCCTTCGTGGCCTCAATCAATCTGCTTCCAGTTAATGCTTATGAAAAAGGCGGCTCCTCATTAACCTGAGAGTCGCCTTTTGTGTTTATAATGGCAGTAAGTTAAAGCGGATTGGGTCATCGGGATTTATGAAAATTCGGCACATAGCATCTAAAATCAAAATGGCTGTTTTTATAGCGGGCACTCTGCTGGGTATCTATGCCGCGCTGGGCTTTTTTTGGTTGCCGACGCTGGTCAAGTCGAAACTGCCGGCTTTCATCCAGCAGGAAACCGGCAGAAAGGCCTCTGTGTTAATGGTTCGGTTTGACCCATTTTCGCTACAGTTAAGCTTACAGGGATTTGAGTTTCAAGAGCCGGACAGTCAGCTGTTTATCGGCTTTGATGATTTTTTTATCGACATCAATGCGCTGCAATCTATCGGTCAGGCGGCATTGGTTATTGATAAAGTGTTACTGATCAAACCGGTTGTCCGTATCGCCAAACACCAAGACGGAACATTCAATTTTAAGGACTTGCTCAGGGACAAAAACGAAGCTAAACAAGATGCCTGTCCTGAACCCTGTCGATGGGGCGGTAAAATTTTCCCATTAAACATCCGGATCTTGTCGATAGCCGAAGGGAAACTGGATTGGGAAGATGCACATCTTAAAAGCCCCGAAAAGGAGACCGTTTATCCGATCAATATTGCTATTGAAAACTTCACAACTCAAACGGACAAGCCATCCAGTTTAAGTCTATCCCTGGCATTAAATTCAGGCGGCAAGCTGGATTGGCAAGGCATTATCGGCCTTAATCCGCTGTCTTCATCCGGGCATATCAAGCTGGATAACGTGCAGCTGCCGAGAGTCCGGGCGCTGGCCTTGCAGAATTTTGTGCAACTGGATTTACAGGGCTATGAACTGTTCGAGGCCGATTACAAGGCCGATTATGTTGATAATAAATTTAACGTTAACGTCAACCAGGGCAAGTTTGAACTGCGCGATTTCCAGATTTCTGCAACAGCACAGGACAAAGCCCTGGTTAAAATGCTTAAACTTGCTGTAACCGGAATCGGCTTTAATCTCGAAAATCATGAGTTGGCGATTGACTCGGTGGCCGCAGATGATGCCGACTTTAAGGTAGGATTAAATGCCGAAGGCGTTTTTAATTACCAGTCCTTATTGCCGGTTGCCAACACCGAAGCAGGCCCTGTTGAGCCTGAACAAGCGCAGGAACCAGCACCGCAACAAACGCCGTGGAACATCAAGATCAACACCGTCGCACTCAATAATTTCGGGCTAACCTTTGAAGACCAAACGCTAAAAAAGCCTGCCACCGTGACTGCCAAGCCTATCAATCTGAAGCTGACAAATTTCAGCAATGCAGCCGGTGCGAGCCTGCCTTTTCAGCTCAGTGTTGGGCTTAATAAAACGGGTTTGATAAAGCTTGACGGCAACACCGTTATCGAACCCTTATCCGCGCAGATAGCCGTTGATGTCAAAGATATTGCCCTGGAAAATTTCCAGGCTTATGTCGATAAATTTGCCAGGCTGGACATCATCGACGGGACGCTGGCTATTGACGGCAAGTTTTTAGTCGCCAAGTCAGCACAGGATAAACTGGAGGTCAAGTTTACCGGCAATACCAAAATCGCCGATTTACTAACCCGCGATCAGTTGAAAAACAAGGACTTTGTTAAATGGGAGAATTTAACGCTTAACGGCATCGATGTTGATTTTCCGGCAAATCAATACAGCGCCGAAACACTGATCATTAATAAACCTTATGCCAGAGTCGTAATCAGAAAGGACAAGACCGTCAATTTTGGCGACATTATGATTACCGATAAAAGCAAACCGAAAACGGCCGTTAACAACGCGCAGACCACAGCGCCAAAACCAAAATTTAAGCTGGGCAAGATTCAAGTCATAGACGGCTCTTCCGATTTTGCCGACCTTTCCCTGATTTTGCCGTTCGCCGCACAAATCAAAAGTCTGGATGGCGGTGCCAGCGGTATTTCCTCGGAACAAAAATCAACGGTCAAGGTTGAATTAAAGGGGAATGCCTATGATCTGGCCCCTGTCGATATCAACGGTGAAATCAGTCCTTACCTGGGCGATTACAATGTGACTGTGAATTTTACCGGTATGCCGATGCCGTTGATTTCATCTTATATGGTGCAATTTGCCGGTTATAAAGTTGAAAAAGGCAAAATGTCGCTGGAGCTCAATTACAAAGTTGCTAACAAACAACTGACAGCATCGAATAGTATATTGATAGACCAGCTCGAACTGGGCGAGAAAGTTGAAAATCCCAATGCCGTGTCGTTGCCGCTGGAACTGGCGGTGGCTTTAATGAAGGATTCCGATGGTAAAATAAAAATTGACGTGCCCATTTCCGGCAGCCTGGAAGACCCCCAGTTCAGCATCAGTCACCTCGTTGTCGATGCGTTGGTTAATGCCATAAGCAAAGTGGTCACCTCGCCTTTTCGTGCGCTAGCCTCGCTGATAGGCAGCGAACAAGATTTAAGCACTATCAGCTTTTCTGCGGGCGATGCGGTATTACATAAACAGCAAATCAGTAAGCTGGAAGATTTGGCCAAGGCGCTAAAAACACGTCCGGTTTTAAAGTTGGAAATTAAAGGCGCGGCTTTTCAGGAGCAGGATTGGCCTGCGGTCAGCGACGACGCTTTATATGACCAGCTTAAAAGAATCAAAGCTGCCGAGGTTAATAAGAAGGGCGGCAGAAAAATACGCGCGGAATATGTTGAGATTTCCGACCAGGATTACAGGCGTTTGATGGAGCAGCTGTTTGCTGAAAAGTTTCCGCTGATGGTGGAGAAATCGTTGCTGGGTACGCTACGTCTGGTAGGTAGTCAGGCCGATACTAACACGGACAAGTTTTATGCAGTTGCCAAGGAGAAGTTGTCAGCCATTATCAAACCGGAACCACAACGACTAAAAGATCTGGCTGCCCAAAGAGCGCAAGCGATTGCCAACTATATCGTGCAAAAAGGCGGCATAGCAAACGATCGGATATTTATACTGGATACGGTGATTGATCCGAAAAGAGAAAGCGCCGAGATTGTTAGTGCCTTGTCATTGAAGGTAGACTGACACATTCAACAGTTAATGCGGATGTGCATTCCAGACCGTTTTACGGTGGTTACTCATCGAATTTGTAACGTGAATTATTAGCGCTACAGGTTTTTTTAATACACTTACTTTTTTGTCTATTTTATGCCATTTTTACAGCCAAAATATCTTGTGCTATGCTATCGGGCACATTTAAATACACAACAGCCAGGAATAGCTGTTGTTTTAATCAGGATGGATTCGCCATATTGAGATGATCATGACAGAATCAGGCACCACGCAACCAACCGTGCAAGAAATAATCGCCACGCTCAAAGACAAGCCCGGCGCACTTTTACCTATTTTGCATGGCATACAAGATGCTCTAGGCTATATCCCTGCTGAAAGCATCCCGAACATCGCAACAGCGCTTAACCTTTCTCGCGCCGAAGTACATGGTGTCATCAGCTTTTACCACTATTTCAGGGACACACCACCGGGCAAACAAACCATTCATCTTTGCCGCGCGGAATCCTGTCAAGCCATGGGCGGAAGACGATTGGAAGAGCATGTTAAAAGCAAGCTGGGCATTGATTTTCATGAAACAACCGCAGATGGCAAATTCTCTCTGGAGCCAGTGTACTGTTTAGGCAATTGCGCCTGTTCACCAGCCATGCAAATCGGCAAGGAAATATACGGTCGCGTGTCGGCGGACAGCTTTGATGCTGTCATCACTAATACAGAGGCATCAGCATGAGTATCACTATTTATGTTCCGTGCGATTCCAGCGCTGTTTCACTGGGCGCTGATCGCGTTGCCAAGGCGATTACCCAGGAAGCGGCAAAGCGCGGTCTCGATATTAAACTGGTCCGTAACGGCTCAAGAGGCATGTACTGGCTGGAACCGCTGGTTGAAGTGGCAACCGCAAAAGGACGCGTGGCCTATGGCCCTGTCCAGCCCGGCGACGTGCCCGGATTGTTCGATGCCGACTTTACCCAAGGCGGCTTTCACGCGCTAGGCTTGGGCCTGACTGAAGAGCTTGATTACTTCAAGAAACAGCAACGTTTGACCTTTGCCCGAATCGGCAAAACCGATCCCGTCAACTTGACCGATTATGTTGAAAATGACGGCTATCGCGGCTTAAAAAATGCGCTATCGATGACCCAGGCAAACATAGTCAAAGCGGTAACCGATTCTGGTTTACGCGGTCGCGGCGGCGCGGCCTTTCCAACCGGCATTAAATGGAATACAGTGCTCAACACCGCATCGCTGCAAAAATATATTATCTGCAATGCCGATGAAGGCGATTCCGGCACATTTTCCGACCGTATGGTCATGGAAGGCGACCCGTTCGTGCTAATCGAAGGCATGACGATTGCAGGTGTTGCCGTCGATGCGACACAAGGCTATATCTATCTGCGCGTTGAATATCCGCACGCTTACGAGGTACTCAATGCCGCCATTGCAAGTGCTTATCAGGCCGGTTACCTGGGCGAGAACATTCAAGGCAGCGGCCTTACCTTTAACCTGGAAGTCAGACTGGGAGCAGGCGCTTATGTCTGCGGCGAAGAAACCTCATTAATGGAAAGCCTGGAAGGCAAACGCGGCCTGGTACGGTTTAAACCGCCCTTGCCTGCCATCAGCGGTTTGTTCGGCCAACCCACGGTAGTCAACAACGTTATTTCCCTGGCTTCAGTACCGGTTATCCTGGATAAGGGCGGCGATTATTACCGCGATTTCGGCATGGGACGCTCACGCGGCACCTTGCCGGTACAATTAGCCGGTAATATCAAGCGTCCCGGTTTGGTCGAGCTGGGCTTTGGTTTAACCCTGCGCGAATTACTTTATGATTTCGGCGGAGGCTCAGCTTCCGGCAGACCGATTAAGGCAGTCCAGGTAGGCGGCCCACTCGGCGCTTATCTTCCCAAATCGCAATTTGACACCCCGTTGGATTACGAAGCCTTTGCCGCCATCTGGGCGGTACTGGGACATGGCGGCATTGTCGTTTTCGATGACACGGTCAATATGGCAAAAATGGCGCGCTACAGCATGGAATTTTGTAAGATTGAATCCTGCGGCAAATGCACACCTTGCCGCATCGGCTCCACCCGTGGCGTAGAAGTCATGGACGACATTATTAACGGTCGCAACCTCGATAAAAACATCCCTTTGTTACGTGATCTTTGCGACACCTTACTCAACGGCTCCCTCTGTGCATTAGGTGGTATGACGCCCTATCCTGTACTGAGCGCTTTAAACCATTTTCCTGAAGATTTCGGGATAAATGCCAAAGCTACCGCCGCCTGATAATGATTAGAGGAGATTACAATGTCGATTAATAAAGAAAAAGATTTTGGCACACCGGTCAGCACCAGCAAAAACATGGTCACGCTGGAAATTGATGGTTTTAAGGTGACGGCACCGGCAGGGACTTCGGTCATGCGCGCGGCGGCAAGCATCGGTATTGAAATCCCCAAATTATGCGCAACCGACAGCATCGAACCATTCGGTTCCTGTCGGCTTTGCGTGGTGCAAATTGAAGGCGGCAAGGGTATGCCCGCATCATGCACTACGCCGGTCGCGGAAGGTTTAAAAATTGTCACCCAGAATAAAAAATTGGCCGATGTGCGTCGCGGCATCATGGAACTGTATATTTCCGATCACCCGCTGGACTGCTTGACCTGTTCGGCCAATGGCGATTGCGAACTACAGGACATGGCGGGCGCGGTAGGTTTGCGCGAAGTGCGTTACAGCCCGATCGAAACGCACCTGAACGCCGTTAAAGACCACAGCAACCCGTACTTTAGTTTTGACCCCACCAAATGCATTGTTTGTTCGCGTTGCGTTAGAGCCTGTGAAGAAACCCAAGGCACGTTTGCGTTAACCATTGATGGCCGTGGTTTTGATTCCAAAGTATCGCCCAGTCAGAATCAGCCTTTCATGGATTCTGAATGTGTTTCCTGTGGCGCTTGCATACAGGCCTGCCCAACCGCAACCCTGATGGAAAAATCGGTGATCGACAACGGTCAGCCGGAACATGCAATAGTGACAACATGCGCTTATTGCGGCGTCGGCTGCTCGTTCAGAGCGGAAATGAAGGGCGAACAAGTTATCCGGATGGTGCCGCACAAAGACGGCAAGGCCAATCATGGTCACTCCTGCGTAAAGGGACGTTTTGCGTTCGGTTATGCCACGCACAAAGACCGCATCACCAAACCCATGATCCGCTCCAGCATTAAAGACGCATGGCAGGAAGTCAGCTGGGAAGAAGCCATTAATCATGCCGCGTCGGAATTAAAACGCATCCAGGCAAAATACGGCAAAGACTCGATCGGCGGCATTACCTCTTCTCGTTGCACCAACGAAGAAGTCTACATCATGCAAAAACTGATACGCGCAGGTTTCGGCAATAATAATGTCGATACCTGTGCGCGGGTTTGTCATTCGCCTACCGGTTACGGGCTGAAACAAACCTTTGGCGAATCATCCGGTACACAGGATTTTGATTCGGTCATGAAAGCCGATGTTATTTTGATTATTGGAGCCAATCCAACGGATGGACACCCGGTGTTTGCTTCGCAAATGAAAAAACGCCTGCGTCAGGGCGCAAAACTGATCGTGGTTGATCCGCGTGAAATCGACCTGATCAAATCTCCGCATGTTAAAGCCAGCCATCATCTGAAGTTGCGCCCCAGCACTAATGTCGCCTTGATCAATGCCCTCGGGCATGTCGTTGTTACCGAAAACTTGCTAGCCGAGGCCTTTGTTAATGAGCGTTGCGATGTCGCCTCTTTTGCCAAATGGAAAACTTTTGTTGCGCAGGAACGCAATTCACCGGAAGCCAGCGAGTCCATTACCGGTGTTCCCGCCGCTGAACTTAGAGCCGCCGCACGGCTTTACGCCACGGCTGACAATGCAGCTATTTATTATGGTTTAGGGGTAACGGAACACAGCCAAGGCTCCACCATGGTAATCGGCATTGCCAATCTGGCAATGGCTACCGGCAATTTAGGCCACGAAGGTGTGGGTGTTAACCCATTACGGGGACAAAACAATGTTCAGGGTTCTTGTGACATGGGTTCATTTCCTCATGAGTTCCCCGGTTATCGCCATGTATCTGATCCTGAAACGCACCAACTGTTTGAAAACGCATGGCATGCTGAACTGAATTCAGAACCCGGCTTGCGAATTCCAAACATGTTCGAGGCGGCATTAGACAAAAGCTTTATGGGACTGTATTGCGAAGGTGAGGATATTGCTCAATCCGACCCGGACATTAAACATGTTCATGCCGCCCTACGCGCAATGGAATGTGTGATTGTTCAGGATATATTCCTCAATGAAACAGCCAAATTCGCTCATGTCTTTTTACCTGGCGCATCCTTTTTAGAAAAAAACGGCACATTTACCAATGCAGAACGCCGTATTTCGCCGGTGCGTAAAGTCATGTCACCGTTGGCGGGTTACCAGGATTGGGAAGTCACGCAAATGCTGGCCAATGCGATGGGTTACCCGATGAATTACAGCCACCCCTCAGAAATCATGGATGAAATCGCGCGGCTGACACCCAGCTTTACCGGCGTCAGTTATGAAAAGATTGACCGCCTCGGTAGCGTGCAATGGCCCTGTAATGATGAAGCGCCGGAAGGCACACCGATTATGCACACCGAGCATTTCTTGCGTGATGACGGTAAAGGCCTGTTTATGCTGACCGAATTTGTCGCAACAGCAGAACGCGTAACCGGAAAATACCCGCTAATCCTGACCACCGGGCGTATTTTGTCGCAATACAATGTCGGCGCACAAACACGCCGCACTTTTAATGTCGCCTGGCATTCGGAAGATCGCCTGGAAATTCATCCGCATGACGCCGAAGATCGTGGCGTGAACACCGGCGACTGGGTAGGCATTAAAAGTCGCGCCGGTGAGACCGTCTTGCGCGCCTTGGTTAGTGATCGTGTGCAGCCGGGCGTTGTCTACACCACGTTCCATTTTCCTGAATCGGGTGCCAACGTGATCACGACCGACAATTCCGATTGGGCGACCAACTGCCCGGAATACAAAGTGACGGCCGTGCAAATCACCAAAGTCAACCAGCCTTCGGAATGGCAACAGGAATACAGTGCGTTTTCAGAAAAACAACTGGATCTTCTGGAGCAAGGAACAAGCCATGACTAACGGCAGTGTCGCC
>CAZAUB010000025.1:10312-12762 GCA_964488195.1 uncultured Methylobacter sp.
TTATCATTAGAATTAGGCTGGCCCAGTTATCAACAAATCACCGTTGATCGCTGGCGCGGTGAGCTGCATGAACAGCGACAAGATACTATTGCCGAAGAAGTGCCGATTTCTCTGATTTACAAC
The DNA here is from genome assembly GCA_964488195.1 of uncultured Methylobacter sp. Classification (GTDB taxonomy): domain Bacteria; phylum Pseudomonadota; class Gammaproteobacteria; order Methylococcales; family Methylomonadaceae; genus Methylobacter_A. The sequence goes on from CAZAUB010000025.1 coordinate 10,436, forward strand.
GGGGTGCCGCATGTCGTCATGCTGGCAACCCCGACCAATCTTGAGGAATTTGCGCTAGGCTTTAGCATTACCGAAGGCATTATTAAAAACCCGCAAGAATTATTATCGGCGCGGGTTTATAACCGTTCAAACGGCATTGAAGTACAGTTAAAAATCCCGGAGCAACGTTTTCAAGGTCTGTCTGATAAAGGCCGTAATTTAACCGGTCGTACCGGTTGCGGTTTATGCGGTGCGAGCACTTTAAAACAAGCCATCCGCCAACCCAACCCGGTTAACGGAAACTTGTCCCTTTCTGCTGCCGAGTTGCGTTCCGCTTTAACAGACATTAAGCAACACCAGAAACTAAACCAACTAACCGGAGCCGTTCATGCTGCTGCCTGGGCAGTTCCTGGACAGGGTATTTTAGATGTCAGGGAAGATGTAGGACGGCATAACGCGCTGGATAAATTGATCGGTTTTTTATTGCGTACCGGCAAGGACTTATCCGCAGGTTTTGTCATCGTTACCAGCCGCGCCAGTTATGAAATGGTACAAAAAACCGCATGGGTCGGCATAACGCTGCTGGCGGCTATTTCCGCACCGACCGGATTAGCCATACGCCTAGCTAATGAGGCGGGACTCACCTTAATCGGTTTTGCCCGTGATGATCAGCATGTGGTTTATACCCATCCGCAACGCTTAACGCATAACAACTACCTTATTTAATTCAATAAACAACTAACGATGAAAATAGAAAGACTTATCAAAATGGCCAATGATATAGGTGATTTCTTTAACGCGGAAAGCAATAAAGAAATCGCCGCTGAAGGTATAAGAAAACACATATTAAGATCATGGGATCCCAGAATGCGGCGTGAGATTATTGCTTATTGTCAGCAAGATGGGGCTGCATTAAGTGACCTGGTTAGAACAGCGGTGTCCAGACTTGAACAGGCTTAATGTTTATCTGTGTTTTTGCTGGAAATGTAAAATAAAGGGGTTGTTAGTCGGGCAATTGCGCTATGTTTTTAGTTAATCGAAAATCCTGTTTTGATACACAATGTGAGGGCAGCTAAAATCGTCCCCGCATCAATCAACCTAATTGTTTTGGATTAAATATTACTAAACGACCCGAAGGATTAATTCATGAAAACGACAGATGATTACAGACAAAAGCTGCTGACTGAACTTATTGAACAGAGTGCCAAGATTGATACGTTGGTAGTGAAATGCAGGGTAGCAGCGACAGATGTAAAGCTGTGCCATGATCAAGAACTCGAAGAGTTGCGGGCCAAACAGCAAGAAACCACTAAAAAATTACAAGAACTTGAGGAACCCAGCAGCAATGCTTGGGAGAACATCGGAGACGGTGGCTAAAACTTTGTGGAATTTTACGTAGCTCGATATTTTAATTTTAAACGTTGTGGACGATTTACAAAACCTGAAGAATGGGGTCGATTCTGAATGGCATTTACTTAAGCTTTTTCGGATGCCCCTGTTTTTTCTCATTACAGCCTGGCAATACTGTTATGGACGGCGTGCGCAACTGAACCGATTTCCCCAATAGCGGTTTTTGAGACTGGACACCATCACCATGCCGGTGCGCTGGCTAGGTGCGTGAATAAAATCATCATTACTGACATAAATACCGACATGGGAGAACGGCTTGCCATTGGTATTAAAGAAAACCAGGTCGCCGGAATGAAGATCATTTTTCGGGACTTGCGTCAGCGACTGGGCCATGCCCTGAGCCGTACGCGGTAACGAGATGCCCTGATGCTCATAGACATGTTGCACAAAGCCGCTGCAATCGAAGCCTTCCTCGGGTGAGCTTTTACCGTAATGGTAAGGCGTACCCTGCAAGCTCAGCGCATAACCGACTGTTGGCGAGTAATTCGCAGTGGACTCGGTTTCCGGAACGCCGGCACAACCGGAAAACAAAACTATCGCAACAAGCAAAATAAAACAGTGATAGTTTCTAGTGACGGACGTATTCACAAATTCATAACCCGTTTGAGATTGAATAGATATTCCTTGATAAGGATAGGCTATTGCACGTTAAATGGCCATGAGACAGAGAGAATCCGGACAGCAACTTGATCCGTCCTGAACCGCAGTTGTCAATCAGCGCCGAATAATATCCAATTACTGATACCGACTCAACCGATGCGACCAGATGTAATCCGCCGACTGGTAATAAGCCATATTTTCCGTTACCAGCGGGGCGGCCGCATTCATGTCTAACTGCTTATGCGCACCTAAAGGATCGTCAATCACATCGACTTTTTGTTGGGGCGACAAGTACACCAGTTTATTGTCTTTAAACAAGCCCAGTTTCTGATAATTAC
>CAZAUB010000026.1:0-1204 GCA_964488195.1 uncultured Methylobacter sp.
TTCAGCGTGTTAGCGCGATTACTTAAACCAATTTTTGACTCATGATGAGTATAACTGCAAATGAATTTAAGGCTCTACTACCTCTTTACTAAGTGCTAAGCAGAGAGGTTCAAAATCTTTAATATTGCTTGTTACTACAACAGAATCGGAAGGACACATAGCAGCAAAATACGCATCCCCTAAGGCTCGACATCTGCCTTTGCTAAATTCTTTTGGCCCTTTGGTTTTTAATTCCATTAGAGCTTTTCTTCTTTGTTGGTTTTCATTCTTGTTAGCAACTGAAGGGGGTAAATTATTCGGATGAAGAGCATCGATCAATTTCTGCAAGTCGTTTTGATTGTCATAAAGATAGGCTGCTGCCGCGCAACGTTCCGACTTAATACAATTAAATGAATTATTTGGCCCTCTTAGTGCGCCAGCAGAGTCAATGTCAATTTTTCCTTGAGTGAAACAGCTTAAGGGCTGAACATTATTTACACTCATTATCGCATTAGCTCTACGCCAGCAGCCCACTGTTTTTAACATTAAGCCCTGAAGCATCTCCCGCTTTACATCGTTTCGGCTTCCAGTAGGATTCTCACGAAATACTTCAATTAACTCAGCACTAAATGATTGTATTTGTGTGTCTTTTTTACGCCCCGCCAAAGAAGATATTTTCGACAAAGCGAGAACCGCTTCAGCAATGTTCTCAGAAGCAAGTACAATATTATGAACATTGCAAAGGTTTTGTATATACCCCGCTAGTAATTCCCTCAGTGCATAATAAGGGGCCTCAGCGGGTTGATTTGCCTTTATGTAGCCTTCGCCCTTTGTTTTTCCTGGTTCTACTTTACTGGCTATATTAATAACGATGGTGGTATCAAGAAAACTTCCAGACAAAATATTCTCCCTGTCTACGACTTATAGTTCGTGGAGTAACTTTGCTATTAAGTCACTTTGTTCGGTATTTGGCTCAGTATCGATGTCATGAAATAACGCAGAGATCAATGCTTCTGTAGCTGCATGCTCTCCTTGCCATCCTTCATTTGAAAGCTTGTCAACTAACTCGCTAGCTTCATATGGCCCAAGCATTGGATCTGAAATTAATGATTGCAGCACATTCACCAATGCATTCAATGATGGACGACTTATTTCTTCAATAGATGCCGATAATGTTGCTCTGCGTATATATGAAACTACTGCTCCAAGGCTTTCGTTAAAGCTA
>CAZAUB010000026.1:1214-12410 GCA_964488195.1 uncultured Methylobacter sp.
TAGTCAATGAGTGAGCTTTTCTCATCGTTGCGGCTATTTGAGTTAAATGCGTCATGACTGCAGACAAATCAGGCTCACCGAAATCTTCAAGCGCCGTTTGAGCATCTTTGAGTGAATTCTTGATGAAACTAACAACCTCACCTTCTGGAACTGCTGGATCTAAAATATGTGGATACATCCGTTCAGCCGTTGAAGGTTGATCTCCAGCATATAAGGCGGCTAGATATTGGTCGATGACTTTTACTTCAGTGGAAGCGAATAGAGGTTTAAAAAGTGTGGGCTCAAATCTGCTGCTTGTGTATAAGGGAAACTTAACAACAGTAGCTGTTTTTGTTTGGTTTTCTTGAAAACCAATTGTTGAGGGTTCAGTACTTAAAGCCATTATGATTCCTTAATCACTTTTTCGATGTCTCTGCGAAGTATATGCTGGTAACCTTTAATCCATTCATCAATCCTGAATTTCTCAAAGCTGACAGTTCCCAATAATCCTCTGTCAAAATCAATAACTATCCGATTATTGATTTTTTTAATCTCAGACTCTTCATCTGTAAAATACGTAGGGTCAAGATTAACTTGATAAATGACTTGCTCAGTCTTAATTTTTAAATTAGAAAACGATTCTTGATCGTGGAATCGATAAAGTATTTCCAAGCTATTAAGTTCAGATTCCATCGGTTGATCAAAAACTTTAGTATTTGGCCATTTCGCCAAATTCAAGGCAAATATCCCATCATTAGCTTCCTTCATGGAAGGAAAATTTTTCGTATACTGTACTCGCATACTTACTTGCCGTAACTCTTCCAACTTGAGTTCTTCTCGCCATATCTCAAATGTATCTTTTATTCGTTGTATATATAGCGGACTCAACGATTTTTCCCCAGTAAGTATAATAACTGAGTCATTAAAACCAGTCTGGACTTTTATATTTTTCCCAGCAAGTACTTGCTGGTGCGGTTGCGCACCTTCAGAAAGATGTAAATCAGGCCATATTGAGCATAAGTGCCGACTAACAGCACCTGCATGATCCCATAATTCAAACGACTCTGGGTATTGGATTTGAATTATTACATTAAACAATTTAAACGAATCTAAGATCATTACAGTTCTCAGGTAAAATTTTTAGTATCTCTAGGGGGCTATCAGATTATAGCTCATCAAGATCAGTAAGTAATTGAAATAATTAAAAAATACTTTCGTAACAAAAAGGAGCTATAAATTAATATCATTTAAAATCAATGTGTTACTGGATTATGACTTATAAGTCTGGCAGCCTCCTTGATGATTATAGGCTTTACGTTAGTTAAACGCTATTAGATAAAGGCGTTTTGGAAGCCCCTGTCTATCTATTGATTCTAGCTTTCCATATAAGTAGCTTTATAAGTTGGACATGCTGTTTATGCCCAACATTGTCATGCTCAAATAGGGCGACGGGTTTTAATTCTGTCCCCTGCATCAAGCAACGGGCATTACCCCCTTAGCCTGAAGATCAGCATGGTAAGACGACCTAACCATCGGAGCGCTGGCGACTTGTTTAAATCCTAAGTCTTTTGCAACTGCGCCGTATTCATCGAATTGTTCGGGAGTGACGTAGCTTTGAACCGGCAAATGGGCTTTGCTGGGTTGCAGGTATTGGCCTATGGTTAGCATTGAGCAGCCGTGGGCTAATAAATCTTTCATGACTTGGTGAACTTCGTGCGGTTGTTCGCCTACGCCGAGCATCAGGCCGGATTTGGTGGGGACTTGCGGCAGAATTTGGTGGTATTGGCGCAGTAAATCAAGCGAACCTTGGTAGTCGGAGCCGGGGCGCACTTGTTTGTACAATCTGGGGACTGTTTCCAGATTGTGATTGAATACGTCGCAGGGTTGTTCGGCTAATATTGCTACGGCTTTTTCAATGCGGCCCCGAAAGTCGGGTACCAGGATTTCTATTTTGGTGGCGGGCGTTTGCAGGCGGATTTTTTCGATGCACTCGGAAAAATGCCCTGCACCGCCGTCTCTTAAATCATCACGATCTACCGAAGTGATGACTACATACTTCAAGGCCATGGCCTGTATCGCATCGGCCAAATGTTGGGGTTCGTTTTTGTCCAGCGCCAGCGGTTTGCCATGCGCGACATCGCAAAAAGGGCAGCGGCGTGTGCACAAATCGCCCATGATCATGAAGGTGGCGGTGCCGTGTTGAAAACACTCCCCCAGGTTGGGGCAGGCGGCCTCTTCACAAACGGTATGCAGGTTGTTTTCGCGCAGCAGTTGCTTGATGCGGGTGACTTCGTCGCTGGCCGATATTTTTATGCGTATCCATTCCGGTTTGCGCAAAGTGGTTTCCGTAGGTTCTACCTTGATCGGGATTTTTGCCAGTTTTTCGGTGTTGCGCTGGTGAGAATCGGGCGTGGAACGGGAGGGTGCTTGATAAGTCATTTTGCTAATGCCGTGATGATAGCTTGGGTGACAGGAATGGCGAGTTCGGCATTGCTGACGGTTGCGCCCAGATCGGCCAGTTGGGTCACTTCAAGGCCCGAATAGCCGCAGGTGTTGATATGGTCGAAAGGGCGCAAATCCATGCGGTTGTTGATACTCAGGCCATGGTAACTGCAATTTTTTTTGATGCGTAGGCCGATGGAACCGATTTTTTTGTCATTGACATAAACGCCGGGGGCATCCGGTCTGGCGACTGCGAGAATGCCGTATTGCGCTAAGGCAAAGATCATGGCTTGTTCCAGGATTGTGACCAGCGAGCGGATGCCCAAGTTTAGCCGTTTAATATCGATTAAGGTATAAATAATCAATTGGCCGGGGCCGTGATAGGTCACCTGTCCGCCCCGGTCGGAATTAATGACGGGAATGTCGCCGGTATTGAGCAGATGCTCACGCTTGCCGTTTAAGCCCAGCGTATAAACGGGAGGGTGCTCGGTGATCCAGATTTCATCGGCGGTTTGGGCATCGCGATTTTGGGTGAATCGCTGCATGTCTTGCCAAGTGGATTGATAGGGCTGGATGCCCAGGTTGCGGATGGTTATCGGCATGGGACGACAGCGTCCCTACAAAGCCATCAAGACATGCGGATGGTCGGTTAAATCCTGGTAAATGGCATCCAGTTGCCGCTTGCTGGAGGCTTCTATAATAACCGTTACGGCGATGTAATTGCCGTCTTTGCTGGGACGTGTCGTTACCGCGCCTTCATTAATATCGTCAACATGGCGGCGCACGATTTCTATAACCAGCAGGTCGAGTTCAAGATCGGTTTTTCCCATGGCCTTGATCGGAAACTGGCAGGGAAATTCTAATAAGGTTTCTTCGCTCATGGACGGGATTGCTTGTAAGCCTGGAATAATCGATTCATGGTTTGCCATATCGGGCCGGGTTTGCCGTTTGAAACCATTTCCGTATCGAGTTGGACAACCGGTATGATTTCCCGCGTAGAGCTGGTTAACCAGATTTCGCTGGCTGTTTGTAAGGCATCCAGTGAAATGATGTCTTCGCTGTAGGGGATGTTGTTTTGCTCGGCAAGTTCCAGGATCACATCGCGGGTAATGCCGGGCAATATTTCGTGGCCTTTGGGCGGTGTAATCAATATGCCGTCGATGACAGCAAAAATATTGCTGGCAGCCCCTTCCGTCACATAACCGTCTTTGACTAAAATGGCTTCGGCACAACCTTTTTCTACAGCCTGTTGTCTGAGCAAAATATTGGCCAGCAGTGTGGTGGCTTTGACATTGCACAGCTCCCAACGGCTGTCATCGATGCTAATGGCTTTCGCGCCGGAGTCCAAACCTGCAAAAGGCACAATGTTTGAGCACATCGCGAACACGGTGGGGGTAATGTTTTCCGGGAAAGCGTGATCCCTTTTGGGGCCAACGCCACGGGTAATTTGCAGGTAAATATACTGATCCAGGTTTGCATCCAGCAACGGCGTCAGAATTTCCAGCCATTGCGCCCGGTCATGCGGATTAGCCAAACGAATCGAAGACAGGCTGTTTTCCAGCCGCTCCATGTGTTCAGAAAAGTGGAACAATTTTCCCGAGTAGGACGGGATGACTTCATAAATCCCGTCACCAAACAAAAAGCCGCGATCCATAACCGATATTTTGGCTTCATCTAGCGGCAGGTACTGACCATTTAGATAGGCGGTATTATTGTCCATCCGGTTTCTCCAGCATCATCATCGCGCTGTCGTAGAGCCGCTGAAAAATGTTGCCTTGCTCTACCGATTTTAGCGCTATCAGGTCTTTGTTGGCGACCACTTCATCTTTAAGTGTGACGCTGACTGTACCCAATTTTGCGCCTTCTTTAACGGGTGCCGTAATTTTTTTATCGATGGTAATGACAGCTTTAAGGTCAGCGTAACGGCGACGGGGAATGGTCACATAAAGATCTTCTTCCAAGCCAAGCGGCAGATTTTTGGTGTCGCCTTTCCAGACTCTCGCTTCGGCCAGGGAAGTTTTTCCTTGATACAGTTTGTGTGCTTCAAAAAAACGAAAGCCGTAGTTGAGCAAGTTCTGGTTTTCATTGGCCCGGGCGTTGGGGCTGCTTGCGCCCATCACTACGGAAATCAGGCGCATGTTATTTCTTAATGCAGAGGCGACCAGACAATAGCCGGCGGCATCGGTAAATCCGGTTTTTACGCCATCTACCGTTTCGTCACGCGACAGCAGTTGATTGCGATTGTGTTGAACGATATTGTTAAAGGTGAATTCTTTTTGTGAAAACCAGCGGTAGTAATCAGGAAATTCCTTGATTAACGCCTGTGTGAGGATAGCCAGGTCGCGTGCGGTGGTGTAATGGTTTTCGATCGGCAGCCCGTTGCTATCCTCAAAATGGCTGTTTTTCATGCCCAGGCGTTCGGCATGCTGATTCATCATGTTGGCAAAAGTGGTTTCATCACCGGCGATATGTTCGGCCAGAGCAACGCTGGCATCGTTGCCGGATTGTATGATGACGCCCAGTAACAGGTCTTCAACCTTAACCTGATTGCCGACTTCAATAAACATGCGGGAGCCGGGCGTTTGCCAAGCTTTTTGGCTGATGGTGACCAGATCGTCTAAATGTAAGTGACCATTGCTGATTTCCCGAAACACCACATAAACAGACATAATCTTGGTGAGACTGGCGGGGGCAAGCTTAGCATCGGCATTGTTTTCGGCGATTACTTTACCGGTGTCATAGCTCATTAATAGGTAGGCACTGGCAGCAATGGTGGGGGCTGCAGGGGTTGCCATTTCGGCGTCTTCTGCGTTTGCCAGAGTCGTGGCTATAGCCAAGCTAAAAAATAAAAAAACGGGAAAATTTTTAAAAGGGATCATTGCTCTCTAACGGTGGACATAGGATGGGCTGAGGCACGAAGCCCATCAATCGCGAACGATGGGCTTTCTTCGTCAGCCCATTCTATAGCTTTATTGTATCACGGTGATTTGTTTTTGATGAGTTTCAGTAACAAATTGGGTCGCTGTTATACCCAACTTTGCCAGCTGTATATTCAGCTTGTGGACACTCTGCGGTGATTCGATGGGCCCCATTTGAACCTTGTACAGCGTAGAGCCTTTGTGCGTTGAGGGTAGTATTTCAGGCTGAGGTAATTGATGAGAGGCAATTTTATTTTGCAATTTTAGCGCCTTCTTTTTGTTGCCAAAAGCACCGACTTGCAAATAGACATTCTTCTGTTGCTTTTCCGCTGCATTTTGCAGTTGTGCTAATGCCTGCTCGGGCGCTATCGCCTTGATTTCAACAGCCCCTGTTCCTGCCTGCTGAAGATCCAGTTTCTTGGCTGCGGCGTAAGACAGATCCATAACCCGGTTGCCATGGAAAGGGCCCCGGTCATTGATGCGAACAATAACGCTACGTTGATTTTCCAGGTTGGTGACGCGAGCGTATGAAGGAATCGGCAATGTTTTGTGTGCTGCCGTCATGGCGTACATGTCGTATATTTCCCCGGAGGCAGTTTTTTTGCCGTGAAACTCGGAGCCGTACCATGAGGCTATGCCTTGTTTCAGGTAGCGGGCAATGCGGGGTAACAGATTTTCTTCGTCGGTGTTTTGAGTGTCAGGACTGCCAATGTGCAATCTTGAGTGGTGTCTGGTGGAGGCAGTTGTAGCCGATGTTTGACTTGAGATGTCGGTAGTTTTTACTTGTTCGGAGGTACAACTGCATAAAACAAAAATTAGAAGTATCGGTATTATCTTATTCATGGGAATGAGCCTTTTTTATTTAAAATAGATAGGCTTAACTGATAAACGGCCATGGCGTATAAAGGACTGTGGTTGTAGCGGGTAATGACATAAAAATTGTCTAATGCCGCCCAGAGTTCTTCGCCTTGTTGTTGCTGTTCAAAGCTAAGCAGTTTCACTTTACTGTCTAAAGGTAATTGCCTCGATATAATTAAGTTGAGCGATTCTAACTCAGCAACACTTAAATTCGGCTTAAGGTCTTTATTCAATGCCGATTTATAGGTCTTGCCTTTGGCTGTAACGGGAATAGCGACAATTTGACCGGCTTGCCAATGATGTTTGGCAAAATAATTGCCAATACTGGCTATGACATCGCTGCTGTTGTGCCAGATGTCGCGGCGATTATCGTTGTCGAAATCAACGGCATAAGCTCTGAAACTGCTGGGCATAAATTGCGGCATACCCATGGCGCCGGCATAAGAACCTGTTGGATCGTCGGGGTTTATGTGTTCATCGCGGCAGAGCAGCAGGAAATTTTCAAGTTCGCCGAGAAAGAATTTGCTGCGCGGCGGATAGGCAAAAGCCAGTGTCGACAGGGCGTCGATGACGCGGTGGTTGCCGGTGTTTTTCCCGAACAGCGTTTCAACGCCGATAATGGCAATAATAATTTCGGGCGGGACGCCATATTGTTGCTCTGCGGCGGCCAGCGCTGCCGCATTGTCCCGCCAGAATTGTACGCCGGCGTCGATACGCGCATCGGTCAGGAATATTTTGCGATATTTATACCAGGGCAAGCCTTCCGAGGGTGAGGCGATTCGTTTGAGTATATCTTGCTTAATCTCGACTGTTTCAAACAAATCATCAAGTTCAGATTCGTCGAACTGGTGCTGGGTTACCATTTGCTCGATAAAGGCATCAACTGATTCGGTGTCTTTGATATTGATGGTGCTGGTGCAGGAGATCAGTAACAGGCAAAAGGCGAAGGGCGAAAGGCGAAGGGGGCGCACTATGCTGCTGAGCCAGGTCATAAATAGCTTTAGTTTAGTATTTTGAGCTTGTTTTGATTTCATGGGCGCGATAGGTATGAATTAAATGTATAGGGCGAAAGCAGAGCACAAGGTTGTATTTCGCATCGTTAGCCTTGTGCCTTTCGCCTGCTTTTATCTAATGCGGTAGAAATTTTTTGTGGGTGTGAATTGACATAAGAATGCCGAAACCGGCCAGCAGCGTTACGATGGAGGTGCCGCCGTAACTGATTAAGGGCAAGGGGACGCCGACCACAGGGAGTACGCCGATGACCATGCCGATGTTAACAAAAACATAAACAAAAAAAGTAAACGCCAGACTGCTGGCCAATAAACGGCTGTAGGTATCCTGAGCCTGCGAGGCAATATACAGGCAGCGGCTGATGATAAGCAGGTACAAAGCCAGCAGGCCTACGCAGCCGAACAGTCCGAACTCTTCGGCAAAGACCGCAAAAATAAAGTCGGTGGAGCTCTCCGGTAAAAAGTCCAGTTCCGACTGAGTGCTGCCCAGCCAGCCTTTGCCATAGATACCGCCGGAGCCGATAGCGATTTTCGATTGGATAATATGGTAGCCCCTGCCTAAGGGATCGGCTTCCGGGTTTAAAAAGGTGAGAACCCGGTCGCGTTGGTAGGGGCGCATAAAATGCCAGAGTATCGGGGTCAATCCTGCCAGTGTGGCGCTGATTGCCAGCATGAACCGCCAGGACAGGCCGGCAAAAAACAGCACGGCAGCACCGGAGCTGGCAACCAGCAACGCGGTGCCCAAGTCTGGTTGTTTGGCGATCAATAAGGTCGGAATAATGATCAGCATGCCGGCTATCAGCAATTGTTTCGGTCTTGGCGGCAAGGCGTGTTCCGCTAAATACCAGGCGATCATCATTGGCGTGGTGATCTTGATCATTTCCGAGGGCTGGAAACGAAAAACGCCAAGATCCAGCCAGCGTTGGGCGCCTTTGCCGAATTGTCCCATAACCAGCACCGCAACGAGCAAAGCGATCCCTAAGCCGAACAGCAGCGCTGAATAGCGCTTGAATTGATAAGGGTCGACATGAGCCAGTACCGTCATTAAAAGAAAAGCTAAGCCGACGCGCGCCGCTTGGCGCATCAGTACATCCATATCCTGACTGCCCGCACTGTAAAGAATAATGAAGCTCAACAGGGAGATAAGAAACAAGCCGACAAATAAGGGGATGTCTATATGCAGTTTTCTGAGGATATTGCCGATCAGTGACGGCGGATGAAAATGTTCGCTACGGGTTTCAGTTTTCATTATCCTAGAAATCTCAGTTGGACGGGGTGGAGTGTACCCGCAAGGAGTAGGCCGTGGTTGTAAAGCCACTGAAGCGGCAACAACCACGCTCTGCGGTTTTTGTGGCGCAGGGCAAGGCGCAACGACGCGGAATGGTTGTTCCATTCCAAGGAGTTGCAACGCAGCCATGCGCCACAAAAATTGTGCAATCCACCTCGTAGCGGACTCACTAAACGGGTGAAACGGTAAATTATGAAGAAGCTTATTGAAATCATACTGTTAAATATCCAGGCTAGCGGTCAACTGAGGTTTCTAGGATATTGCCCCCTAAATATTGCTTGATAACCTGCCCCGCGATCGGCGCTGCGACCGAGCCGCCGTGACCGCCGTTCTCAACGATGACCGCAACTGCAATTTTGGGATCGGCAGCCGGGGCGAAAGAAATAAATAAGGCGTGATCGCGTAGTTTGAAGTCTATGTCGTTTTCGTTGTATTTGGCATCCTGTTTAATGTTAAAAACCTGAGCGGTTCCGGTTTTTCCGGCGATTTGATAGTTAATGTCTTTGCCGATGCTCTTGGCGGTACCGTGTGGATCATGAATAACATTGACCATGGCCGAGATGATATTATTAATATTTTCGGGTTTAAGCTCAATGTTTTCCGGGTGGTTTTCTATCTCAGGGCCTAAAGAATCCGGGTTGACCGTATGTTTCACCAGAAAGGGTGTAACAACTTTGCCTTTATTCGCCAAGGTGGCAACGGCTTTGGCCAGCTGTATCGGTGTCACCTGAAGAAATCCCTGGCCTATGCCGGTGATCAGGGTTTCCCCTGGATACCAGGACTGGTTGTGCTGGCTGCGCTTCCATTCGCGCGAGGGCAATAAGCCCTGTTTTTCCCCGGCCAAGTCGATGCCGGATTTTTCACCGAAACCAAAGTGCTGCAAAAAATTATGCATCCGGTCTATGCCCAGCATTGATGCCAGGGTGTAAAAATACACGTCGCAGGATTGGGTGATGGCATCGCTCATAGCAACCGAGCCATGACCGCCTTTTTTCCAATCCCGATAGTGGTGGCTGACATTAGGCAGCTGATAATAGCCGGGGCAGAACAGTTTGTGCTCGGCGCTGATGGCATTGTATTCAAGTCCGGCCAGCGCAATAAACGGCTTAATGGTTGATCCCGGTGGGTATAAGCCGCGCAGTGCACGATTATAGAGTGGTTGATTCTCGGAGGATTGCAGAGCCTGATACGCATCATTGGCGATGCCGATAACAAAAGGATTGGGGTCAAAGCCGGGGCGACTGGCAAAAACCAGTACGCCGCCGGTTTTAATGTCGATGGCGACTACCGCACCATTGAAGCCGCCTAATGCATCATAGGCGGTTTTTTGTAAATCGATATCCAGTGTCAGATAAAGATTTTCACCCGGCACGGGGAGGACTGAGTTCACCGTATTGATTGCGCGTGCCTGTACATTGGTTTCTATTTCCGCATAACCGGTCTTGCCGTGCAGTTCGGTTTCATAGGTGTTTTCTATGCCTATCTTGCCGACATGGCTCGAACCCCGATATTCGGCGATGGGTAGCGACTTCATTTCCGCTTCGTTGATGCGGCCCACATAACCGACAACATGAGAGGCTAAGTCGGTGTAGGGGTAATGTCGAACCAGACGGGCCTGGATGTCGACACCGGGAAAATAAGGCCGGACTACCGCAAATTTGGCGAGTTCCTCGTCGCTCATGCTGATTAACAAGGGAGTGCTGACGAAGCGTTTTTGTCGTTTGCGTTGTTTCTGGTATTGGTCGATTTTTTCGTCAGAGATATTGAGTAGCTTTTGTAAGCGCAGCAGGGTGTCATCAAGATTTTTGATTTGTTCTGGAATCAGCTCAAGACTGAAGGACTGCGTGTTGTCGGCCAGAACTTTGCCGTGCCGATCATAAATAATGCCCCTGGTCGGTACCAGCGGTTCGATTTTAATGCTGTTGTCTTTTGCCAGCGTTGCGTAATGCTCGTGTCCGACAATTTGCAGGTAAACCAGACGCACAATCAGGCCGGAAGTTAATAGCAGTATGACAATAAAGGCCGCAATAATGCGGTTGAGAAATAGACGGCTCTCTGCTAACTTATTTTTAATGGTATAAATGCGTGACATAACTGCTACGGCGTGTTTTATTTACTGCGCCGTGACAAACGAACACGGCGCAGTGCTGTATAGACCAGGGGCCAGCAGAGTGTGCCGGTAAAAACAGGCAGCCAGAAAGAAGTATGCAGTTGAGCGGGGTGTTGAATATTTTTTAGCCAGAAAAGCAGCACTTGGGAGAACAGCAGGCAAAAGAAAATAAACAAGCCCTGTTGAGGCAATGGAAATTGGCGCAAACGTTTGTGCAGCATCAGGCAACAATAAATAATCAACGAATAGGCTAGTGCATATTGACCGAATACTCTCCCGGTCAATACATCGGTCAGTAATCCGACTGTCCAGGCATGAAAGATACCTACGCGTTCCGGTACGGCAAGTGTCCAGTAGATAAGCACCAGCAGCACCCAGTCTGGATTAATGTCGGCCAAAAAACCCGGCCAGGGCGCAATTCTTAAACACATCGCCAGCGCAATAGTCAAAATAATGTGGACAAAGCTGGAGTGGCTATTCATCACGGACTGTCCCTGTCCGTGCCCCTGCGGGCGCTTTGCGTGCCAATCCGCTCCCGGCGGATTGGTCATCACCGGCTGTCCCTGCCCGTTCCCCTTTGGGCGCTTCGCG
>CAZAUB010000027.1:0-1179 GCA_964488195.1 uncultured Methylobacter sp.
ATCCGACTATGTTATGACTTAAACCCTGTTGCCGTGCTGCGCGGGCGATAGACCCGCCGATCAAACCGACGCCGATAATGCAAAGCCGGTTAAACATTAGCCCGCTAACACTTCGGTTAATGCCTGTAGAAACAGCTGATTTTCCGCCTGTGTGCCTATGGTAATACGCAGATGATTGGGCAATTCATACACGCCAACCGGCCTGACGATAACCCCTTTGCGCAACAAAGCCTCATAAATCGGCATCGCAGGCTTTTTTAAATCTACCAACACAAAATTACCTGCCGATGGAATCCACTCCAACCCTAAACTTTTAAAGCCTTCGGTTATAAACCGCATACCTTGAGCATTAACAGCAATGGTATTTTGCAAATGCTCAATATCCGTCAACGCCGCCTCGGCAGCTGCCAAGGCCAGCATGTTATTATTAAAGGGCTGGCGCACCCGGTTCAGGATGTCGGCCAGTTGCGGACTGGATAAACCGTATCCGATGCGCAATCCGGCCAGCCCGTATGCCTTGGAAAAGGTGCGGGTAATTAATAAATTCGGGTATTTTTTCAGCCAGTCTATTGAATTACCCTCGCTTCCGCCAGCAACAAATTCACAATAGGCTTCATCGAGTACACAGATGCAAGTATCCGGCAATGCCTGAATAAAGGACTCCAAATGACCATAATCCAGCAATGTGCCGGTAGGATTATTGGGATTCGCTATAAAAACCAGCCGCGTTTTATCGGTAACCCTTTGCAGCATAGCATCCAGGTCGTGACCGTAATTTAAAGCGGGAGCTACAACCGCCGTAGCGCCAACTGCCTGAGTCACTAGAGGATACACGGCAAAAGCATGCTGTGAAAAAACCACCTCAAGTCCGGGTGTTAGAAACGCCCTGGCCACCAGCTCCAGAATTTCATTGGAGCCATTGCCCAGAGTAATCTGACTCATATCGACAGCATATTTATCAGCCAGCGCAAGTTTCAAATCAAAACCGTTGCCATCCGGATACAAGGCCAAATCCTTCAAAGTTGCCTGTATGGCAGCCAAGGCTTTTTTCCCTGACCCTAAAGGATTTT
The DNA here is from genome assembly GCA_964488195.1 of uncultured Methylobacter sp. Classification (GTDB taxonomy): domain Bacteria; phylum Pseudomonadota; class Gammaproteobacteria; order Methylococcales; family Methylomonadaceae; genus Methylobacter_A. Next base: position 1,071 of record CAZAUB010000027.1, read on the forward strand.
CATTCGACGCAAGCTTGATAATCTGAGTAAGTCCCAGTTCACGCTCAAGCTCTGCTATCGGCTTGCCGGGTGTATAAGGGATGAGCTTTTGCACACCGGACACGGCAAG
>CAZAUB010000027.1:1279-5259 GCA_964488195.1 uncultured Methylobacter sp.
GAGGTTTTATCGTTACCCGTGGAAGCGGATATTTGCTGTCCGATTATGATAAACCGAGTGGTATTATTGGGTTCGTCCTCGATATTTTTTTCGATGACATTTAATTGATAAATTTCTGCCGCAACAACACCCGCTATCGCAACGGCCTGTTTATTGGCTGATGCTAATCTTGCGGCCTCGGTGTTGCTATTGACCGCAGTTCGCTTCGCATTGGGCAAATGGTTATCCAGCCATTGCCGACACTGCGCTAAAGATTGCTGATGAGAAAACACCTCAGTCACTTCATCCAGACTATCCACAAGCCCCATCAAGTTTTGATGCACCCTGATTTCAACTTCGCCGCATATTTTTAGCGGAGAATTCAAGAATCTATCCAGTGTATGACTGATGACGCCCTCGGTAGAGTTTTCGACCGGCACGACGCCAAACTGACAGTTGCCGCTTTCCACCGCATTAAAAATGTCGTTAATGGTTGCCGCCGGTACAGTTTTAACCGCAGAGCCGAAATGTTTAACCGCAGCTTGCTGTGTAAAAGTGCCTTCTGGGCCTAAAAAGGCCACATCCAGCGGTTTTTCCAGCGCCAAACACGCCGACATCAACTCCCTGAAAAAACCAGCCACCGTATCATTGGATAAAGGCCCCTGATTTAATTCTTTGATGCGCCGCAGCACCAAGGACTCACGATCCGGGCGATAAAATGTCCCTTGCTCACCCTGTGCAATCTTGGTTTTGGCAACTTCCATTGCACAAGACGCACGTTGATTAATCAATAGCAGAATTTGCTTATCGATTGCATCAATTTTGTCTCTTAATTCTGAAAGCGGGGTGACAGATGACATGGTTTCCTGATTCAATTATTTGGATTTTCAATTATTACTAAAAACCGCAGTTTGTCCACGAAAGACACGAAAGAAATAAGCATGTTGCGTTACACAGCCATTCACCTTTTGGGTGACGATTTACAACTTGATAACTCTTTAAATATTTTTCGTGCTTTTCGTGGACGAAATTATTTTTCTAAATTAATGGGTGCGTTCAAATTCAGCCATAAAATCAATCAAGGCCTGCACACCAGCTTCCGGCATCGCATTATAAATACTTGCCCGCATACCGCCCACTGAACGGTGACCTTTCAACTCAAACAAGCCATTGGCTTCTGCTGCCGTCAAAAACGGCTTGTCCAGGCTCTCGTCGGCTAAAATAAACGGCACATTCATTCGTGAACGGGACGCTATTTCTACCGGATTGGAATATAAAGCCGAGTGATCGATCGCCTGATAAAGCTTTGCCGCTTTAGCGATATTGCGTTGTTCGATACCATCAACACCGCCCTGCGCTTTTAACCATTTGAGCACCAGTCCGCACAGATACCAGCTATAGGTTGCCGGTGTATTCAGCATGGATTGATTTTTTGCCTGTTCGGCATAGTTAAAAACTGAAGGCACGGTTTTAGGCGCATGACCGACTAAATCGTCCCTGATTATCACCACGGTGACGCCAGCAGGGCCCATATTTTTTTGCGTTCCCGCATAAATCAAACCGTACTGACTGACATCGATCTTGCGCGATAAAATATTCGATGACATATCCGACACCAGCGGCAAGCCCTTGCTGTTCGGGCAAGCTTGAAACTCAACACCGTGTATGGTTTCATTGGAGGTATAGTGCAGATAAGCCGCTTCGCTATCGATTGCCCAGCTTGCAGCATCGGGAATTGTGGTAAATTTTGTATCCTCTGAACTGGCACTGACCACCACCTCGCAATAAGCCCCTGCATCCTTGATAGCCTTTTCCGACCAAGCGCCGGTGTTCAGGTAACAGGCTTTGGTCTTGCCGTTCAGGATATTCTGTGGTATCAGCGAAAACTGCGCCGATGCGCCGCCTTGCAGAAACAAAACCTGATAGTTTTCAGGGACAGTCAGCAGCATTCTCAAATCGCTTTCCAGCGCTTCGGCAATGCTAGAAAAATGCTTGCCGCGATGGCTCATTTCCATGACCGACATGCCGCTATCGCGCCATTCCAGCATTTCTTGCTGCGCTTGCTGCAAAACCGATTCGGGGAATGCAGACGGGCCTGCGCTAAAATTATAAACTCTGGACATTAACGTTTCTCTTAAATTAAATTTTTAAATATTTTCTGAATCACAGACCGTGTCAGTGATTGCCGCTTTTAAAGAAACCGCTTTTTCACCTTTTGATTCTTCTTTGGCTGCTCTTAAATCTCTAAGGTCTTCGTAGTCATGCATTAATTCTGTTAATGCCTGATATTCTTTAAAAGGAAGAACAACAAACTCTTTTATACCTTCTTTTTCTATAAGTTGCGGATGAAGTTCCATAGCGTTACCTCTGTGTGTATGCTTCATTTCTGTGCTTGACTCTATAGATTAAAATCTTTTGATCTTCTATCTCGAAAAGCACTCGATAGCTACCGACTCTCAACCTGTATTCAGAACTGAAGTTTGTAAGCTTTTTAATGTCACTATCAAGCCCTTGCTCAACGCCTCTTATTTTTTTCGATAATCTTCCCGGCTTCCGACTTTGGCAGTCCTTTCAAGTCTTTGATTGCCTTAGGCATCAATTCAACCAAATACATATCCTTTTCCCATCCTAAGTTTTTGGTGTTTCTTGAAAGCACTGTAGGTTGGCTTATATTTTTTCCCGACCCAATCTACAACGAGCAAAGCTTATTCTTCGTCTGATTCCATCTCATTATCTGCATTGTCATCTGAACCTGAATCTTCATCTGACACCAAATCATCTTCTAATACTTCATCATCGGCATCATCTACCCCTGCCAAACCTTCGATACGGTCAACACCGATCACTTTTTCTTTTTTATCCAACCGGATAATCGTCACGCCCTGGGTGTTTCTGCCGACCACCGAGATGCCGTCAACCCGGGTGCGAACCAATGTGCCGCCATCGGTAATCAACATGATTTCGTCATGGTCGTTAACCAGCACGGCGCCAATCACAGCACCGTTACGCGCAGAGGTTTGTATCGCAATCAGCCCCTGTCCGCCGCGTTTATGGCAGGTAAATTCTTCCAGCTTGGTGCGCTTACCATAGCCGTTCTCGGTGATATTCAGCACCGTGCCTTCGGTCGAGATAATCAGCGAAATGACTTTTTGCCCTTCCTGCAAACGAATTCCGCGCACTCCTGACGCCGTTCTGCCCATGGAGCGCACATCCGCTTCATTAAAGCAGACCGCTTTGCCGGTGCTGCTGAACAACAGCACGTTTTGCTGACCGTCGGTCACCGCAACGCCGACCAGCGTATCGTCTTCCCTTAAATCGATGGCGATTTTACCGTTAGTGCGCTGACGCTCGAATTCCTTTAACGGAGTCTTTTTAACGGTACCCGCCGATGTCGCCATGAAAATGAATTTAGTGTCGGTAAACTCGCGTATCGGCAACATCGCATTGATTTTTTCGCCCTGCTCCAGCGGCAGCAGATTGACGAAAGGCTTGCCCCTGGCCGCGCGACTGGCAACCGGCAACTGATAGACTTTAAGCCAGTAAACCTTGCCCCGCGAGGAGAAGCACAAAATAATATCGTGGGTATTGGCCACAATCAGCTTATCGACATAGTCCAACTCTTTAGTAGCCGTTGCCGACTTGCCGCGACCGCCGCGACGTTGCGCTTTGTAATCGCTGAGCGGCTGAGACTTGACATAGCCTTCGTGCGACATGGTCACGACCATGTCTTCCTCGGTAATCAGGTCTTCATCCGACAAATCCGAATGGTTTTGTAAGATTTCGGTACGCCGTTCATCGGAATACTGCTCTTTGATAGCCACCAGCTCTTCCCTGATGATTTCCATCAGCCGAATATCACTGCCCAGAATAAACAGGTACTCATCAATCTGCTCCAGCAGCTGCTTGTATTCATTGACTATCTTGTCCTGCTCCAGACCGGTCAAGCGATGCAAACGCAATTCAAGTATGGCCTGGGCCTGGGTTTCTGAAAGACGGTAAAT
>CAZAUB010000027.1:5359-9228 GCA_964488195.1 uncultured Methylobacter sp.
GTAACAATTTCGCGTCTGTGATTGATAAAGGCGCTGATAATCTCATGAAGATTCATGCAATGCGGACGACCATCCAGCAGCGCGACCATATTGATGCCGAACACGGTCTGGAATTGCGTCTGCTTGTACAGGTTGTTTAACACCACCTCAGGCATTTCGCCGCGACGCAGCTCAACCACCATGCGCATACCGTCTTTGTCCGATTCATCACGCAAACCGGAAATACCTTCAAGCTTGCCTTCCTTAACCAGCTCGGCAATTTTCTCCAGTAGTCTGGCCTTGTTGACCTGATAAGGTAATTCAGTCGTGATAATAGCTTGGCGACTGCTGTCGCCGATATCTTCAAAATGGCAGCGTGCGCGTAGATAGATTTTGCCGCGCCCGGTGGTATAAGCGTTGTAAATGCCGGAAGCGCCATTAATAATGGCTGCGGTAGGAAAATCGGGCCCTGGAATATGGGCCATTAAGTCATGCACGGTAAGATCCGGCTGATCGATCATCGCCAGACAGGCGCTGACCACTTCGGACAAATTATGCGGCGGAATATTGGTCGCCATGCCCACTGCGATGCCGGATGAACCGTTAATCAGTAAAGTCGGTATCCGGGTCGGCAACACCTTCGGCTCAGACTCCGATTCATCGTAGTTGGGTGCAAAATCGACCGTTTCCTTGTCCAGATCGGCCAGCAATTCATGAGCGATTTTCGACATGCGCACTTCGGTATAACGCATCGCCGCAGGCGAATCACCGTCAACCGAACCGAAATTGCCCTGCCCGTCAATCAGCATATAGCGCATGGAAAAATTCTGCGCCATACGCACCATAGTGTCATAAACCGCCGTATCGCCATGAGGGTGATATTTACCGATCACGTCACCGACCACACGCGCCGATTTTTTATAAGGTTTGTTCCAGTCATTGCCTAACTCGCTCATCGCATATAACACACGACGATGCACCGGCTTAAGGCCGTCTCTGACATCCGGAAGGGCTCGACCGACGATAACGCTCATGGCGTAATCGAGATAGGACTGTTTCATCTCGTCTTCGAGATTAACAGGTATTATTTCTTTAGCGAAGTTTGACATTGATCCCTATACACACAGTGTGCCGTTAATACAGACCGGCATGGTTTCATGACCAAGTACGAGCACACTTTCCTGATTTTTTTATTTAAGTGCGACTACATGACATGAAATTAAGTGCGGGATTATAACAAATTGTCTTACTAGTGTCGAAGCGGATAGTGTTTTATATCAAGGCAGCTTATTGGTGGGCGCAGTCCAGTCTTATATACTCATAGCGGCAGCATTGTGGGAGAGACTTTAGTCCCGACAAGCGCGGCTAAAGCCGCTCCCACAAGGTTCTTGTCTGAAGCTAAAACTGGATTATTAACACCGAAAGGTATATCTACATTTACCAACATTAGGTTTCTGTTCGCCAGGTGTTCATTATCAGACAAATATTTCCGTCAAAAAATTCTGCATCGCTATCCAAGAACGCCGGTCAGCATCAGGCTGATAGACCGCGCCGAATACCGGATCGTTGGCAAGCGGGTTGGTGAATCCATGCATGGTATGGCCGTAACTATGCAACTGCCAGTCTGCGCCTGCTTCAGTCATTTCCTGCTCGAAGGCCAGCACTTGTTCAGCAGGAACCAACGGATCATCCCGGCCATGCAAAGCCAGGATTTTTGCTTTGATCGCGTTACCTTGAGTATTGCCGGGCGGCACCAGCAGGCCATGAAAACTGACCACGCCTTTAATATCGACGCCAGTTCGGGCAAGATCAAGCGAACACAAGCCGCCAAAACAAAAACCGATCGCGGCGATTTTACTGTCGTCAACCCAAGGCATCAATTTCACCGCTGCCAAAGCCGCTTTCATGCGCTGTTGCAGCATGGCCCGATCAGCCATAAAAGGCTGCATCAGTTTCATATTTTCATCAGGATTTGACCCTAAAACGCCTTTGCCGTACATATCAACCGCAAAGCCGACATAACCCAAAGCGGCAAGTTTTTTGGCTTTCTCGGCAACAAAATCATCCCTCCCCGCCCATGTATGATTAATTAAAACCGTCGGCCTGCGCCCTGTAAGCGCATCATCAAATGCAAAAAAAGCTTCCAGTAACACATCACCATCCAGATAAGCTACGGTATTCGAAACTATTGCCATGGCATTATCCTCTTTATTTAATGCGACCCGATTCCCGCAAGGCTGTTAAAAACCCGGTGGAAGCCTGTTCAATCATATCCAGTACCCGCTCAAAACCGTATTGACCGCCATAATAAGGATCAGGCACTTGGCGCTCATTCAGATACGGCGCGTAATCGAGAAAATATTTGATCTTAGGTTTATATTGTTCAGGACAGGCATTGATCAGTATCGAATAATTATCATCGTCCATCGCCAGCAAAAAATCGAAATCCTCAAAATCCCCGTGAATGACTTTCCTGGCCCGCAAATCAGATAAATCGATGCCCCGTTCAAGGGCTGCCGATTGTGAACGCAAGTCAGGCTCATTACCGACATGATAGGCATGCGTGCCGGCTGAATCGATAGCAAAATGCGCTTCCAAATTATGATCCTTGACCAGTTTTGTAAACACGCCTTCAGCCGTAGGTGAGCGGCAGATATTGCCCATGCACACAAAAAGAACCTTTATTTTTTCCATATTGAAAGACCGATGAGTTAACCGTAATGGCGCATATTGTAACGTCTGAACAAGAAAATGGGCAGAGCAACGACGATGGCAGAAATTTACCGCTACTCAATCCTTATTCCCATTCCCAACAGTCATCAACGCTATCATCAACACAACAACAACCAGCACCGGCCAGAAATAAGGCGCCATGATAAAAATCCCTATCAACGCAACGAATATCGCGCATAGAAACATAAACACGCCGATGCCTAAAAACAGCAGCACCATCAGTACGCCGGTGATAATCATGATCAACAAAAATGTCGGCACAGCGGCAAAGCGAACCAGCGGCTCGGCAACCGGCTCGCCGTCGAGCATAACACTGAGTTGCCCGACGCCGGGATGAAACAAATAGCTCAAAATAGCGATAATTGCGCCGACTATCAGCACCTTTACGATCAGTTTTTTATTGTGTTTTGTTGCATCATCATCCCCCTTGCAAAAGCTTATTACGCTTTATGGTGCAAGCTTATTTTAACCAGCGACCACCCCAGAAAAACCATATTAATACCTAAAAACAGGCCCAGCAGCCAATGCGCCGATTCAGACCAACTGATCCAGATGATCAGCGCAAAAACCAAAGCCGTAACACCGCTGAACAGAATTAACCCCCAGTTAGCCAAGGGACGCATCATCAATGCCAGGGAAATCTTGGCAACACCTTCCAACGCAAAAAACACCGTCATCAACATCGTCAACGTCAGCGCACCGGCAACCGGTTTGGTGATAAACAACAAACCGACGAGAACCTGCAAGACGCCCATGAATAACCACCAACCAAAGCCGGGCATATTTTGAAAAACAAAAGCCCGGCTAATATGAACTATCCCGCCAAACAGCAAAATCCAGCCTAAAAATACGACTATCGCCGTCGTAAAAAACTGCGGCACCATAATCGCGCATAACCCAAGGAAAATGAAGAAAACACCTTCCGCCAGAAACAGCCGCCAATGCGTTTGTAAATAAGCCTGCATTTGCTGCCGCATATGCTGTAGTTCAATATTGATGTCGTCTATTTTGCTCATGGTTTTTATCCTAACCTGTTGAAAAAAATACTTATCATGCTTCAAAATTCCGCGTCTTTATCCCCTGCTGGAGTGCTAGGGAGAGGAGATTTATGTTGATGTGCAAACACTGTACAAAGAACCAAGCCGGACGGAGCATTT
>CAZAUB010000027.1:9328-11105 GCA_964488195.1 uncultured Methylobacter sp.
AGATTTATGTTGATGTGCAAACACTGTACAAAGAACCAAGCCGGACGGAGCATTTTCCCCGTTCGTAATGTACGGGCAACGCCAAACGTTAAGATCGTTCTACGCGGACTGCGCTTTATCAACCACTCATTTTGCCATGATAGTAACAGTGCCCGAATAATCTGGATAATTAATATTTAAAGGCTACCGATTTATATGGGGCGAAGGGCGTTAGTAGGATACGGAAGCTTCCGATGTTGAAATACGCTTCAATCGATCCATCAATACATTCCAGTCGACGCGGGGGTTATAACCGATCACATCGATTCGCGGTAGACCGCCGCCGGTAATAATGGCGTAGCCGGATTCTGTAGCCTCTACGCCCATCAACTGACATACGCCGTCATGTAAATAACAGCCCAGACCCAGCTTGTCATAGCCGAAGGTTTCAAAGAACCTTAAAAAACTTTTGGACAGTAGATCAGCTGCGCCACCGCCGATGTTGGCGATGTTTTGTACTGCTTTTTGACTGATTCTGTGCCGGGAATCATCCGTATCCGGCGTACCCAGCCACGCAAAAAAAGTGACCGGATGCCAGTTTTCCATGTACAGCTGCCGGATATATCCCGATAACTTGCCGGTAATGCCGCCGAATTTAAATTTTCCGGTTAACTGATCCAGATCCAGATTTTCAATTTCCAGATCGCTGTGAAACTTGGGGAAATCCGTAAACAGTCCCGAAGAGGCCAGATTGCTGACTTTAACCTCGCCATCAAAAACCTTGACGATCAATTCACCGCCCAGACTCAGGGTTTTATTGCTGTACTCGACTCGGGGAATACGACCGCTGATAGTACCGGATAACGGTGTCCAGTTTAGGGCTAGGGATAGTTGCTCAAGCGACACATTGCTTAAGTCTCCCTCAAATGACACTTCGGGGTCTTGCTGTTTTTTTGCCTGCCAGCTAAATTGGTTGACAGAGATTGCACCGTCCAAGAAAGGCAGTTGGGTTTTTTTTAGCAGCCTGATACTGTCAGCCCGGCTTAGAAACGAAAGCCCGGCAGGACCTATGGGCACGGCACGCACCTGCAATTGCTGCCAGGCAAATTCTGAGGGCTGGTTAAAGGTTTCATCATTCGACCAGTTAAACGTACCAACGCCGCCCTGAACTTCGCCGCGACCTGCGGCATCCTTAACATCAAGATTATTAAAGGTTGCCGCCAGAGCGGTTAAGGATTGTCCATTAATAGAAATGTCGGCTTTTAAATTGCCTGTGAGCGAAACCCCTTGCAATACTGTCTGCTCAAAAAACGGTTTCAGGTAGATTGCGGACAAGTCCTGTAAATTGTCGCTGCTCAATGAGAGTTGAGCCTTTTCAATGCTTGCGCCATCCTTATATTGAACGATTGCGCTGCCGCTTAATTCCCCGACTGTTGAGTGCCGGTAATTTGCGGACTTGATTTCGACTCGTTTGTTTGATGCGTTCCAGTCGCCCTGTGCGTCCAACGCTATGTTTTGCCCGCCCGCTTCCAGATACAGAGGCTCCACATACAACGCGCCGCCGTTAACATCAACATGACTTTGCCATTGCCAACCCTCACCCCCGCCCTCTCCCTGAGGGAGAGGGAAACAAGAGTCGCAAGCTGCACCTATATTTTTGGCGCTCAGCGTCGATTCCAGCATTAACGCCTCGGTCGCCAATCGTCCGTCTTTGGTTTGACCGGTCAAGCCGTTAAGCGCGGCAGTTAAGGTAAATTCCTTTAGCAGCGCATGGCTGCCGGATGCATTTAACTTGACA
>CAZAUB010000027.1:11205-12377 GCA_964488195.1 uncultured Methylobacter sp.
AGTTAAGGTAAATTCCTTTAGCAGCGCATGGCTGCCGGATGCATTTAACTTGACATCGATTTTACCGGTTTTCAGTTTGAATCGTTCCTGCGGAAACAGCTGTTGAATCAACTTACCATCCACAGCTTTGGCGTTGATCTGCAACTGCCATTGATCGCCCCGCTCTTCGCCATCAACCGCAACGACTCCACCCGCCAAGTGCAAGTCGGTTAACTTGAACGAACTGCGTTTTTCCGTGACATGAAAGGAAAAGTTGGTTGTTGGCGACTGCCATCGTTTTGAACGAATCTCCGCCCTGCCCTGTTCGCACAACAATCCCTTGTTTTGCCAGGTGAAAGACGTACAGCGGATATTGACCAGATTCAGGTCATTGAAGGGTTTTGGAAGGCTTAACTGGGTGATCGTTAAGGCCAGCTTTTGCGGGTTTTGTGACAGGTCGTCCAGTGCGATATTAACGCCTTCCAATTTCCATTGCGCCCCTGCAATAGTTCCGACATTAAGCGATACGCTATCCAGTGCATTGGCGGTGGGTGTTATTAAAATAAAGATGATCGTCAGGATGAGTCTGTTCATTATCATTGTGGGAGCGGCTTTAGCCGCGACAATCGCGGCTAAAGCCGCTCCCACATACACCAACAACATTAACCAGGAAAAACACCCGTAGACAAATACCGGTCACCTCGATCGCAGATAATCACCACGATTACCGCATTCTCAACTTCTTCAGACAACTTCAAGGCCGCATGAACAGCACCGCCGGATGAAATACCGGCAAAAATGCCCTCTTGGGCAGCCAAAGCGCGGGTGACGTTTTCAGCTGAAATCTGATCCACATCGATAATCCGGTCAACCCGGTCAGCCTGATAGATTTTCGGCAAATATTCTTTGGGCCAGCGCCTGATACCGGGAATTTTAGACTCGCCTTCCGGCTGTACACCGATAACCTGAATATCGGTATTTTGTTCCTTCAGGAATTTTGAAGTTCCCATAATCGTTCCGGTAGTACCCATGGAACTGACAAAATGGGTTATTTTTCCCTGCGTATCGCGCCAGATTTCCGGCCCGGTACCTTCATAATGAGCACGCGGATTATCAGGATTGGAAAACTGATCCAGCGCCCTCCCCTTGCCCGCAGCTTCCATTTCCCTGGACAGATCAATCGCCGCCTCCAT
>CAZAUB010000028.1:0-12321 GCA_964488195.1 uncultured Methylobacter sp.
CAAGGGCTTTTTTACATGGCATAAACAATTTCGTCGGCAGCATCTACCAAGGCCCAAGAGTCTGGTATTAGTCCAGAAACATACATAGATTTGACAGTAAATATAGCTGCGTGACAGGCGAAAATCGGCCAATTTCTGCCGGTCGCGACTGGCAGTTTTATGGCAATGAATATGGCAGAATGAAGTTCGGTAATGTGCCGCAGACAGTCAAACATAAGGTGGGCAACGCTTTTTAGTACTGACAGTATGTCTAAAAAACCAAGGTTTTTTAGACATAAAATGAATCAAATAAAATCAAAGGCTTGCAAGTCTAACAATTTTGCCTAAAAATGCTGCCATGAAATATGGGTATGCGCGGGTTTCGACCGACGATCAAAAAGCAGATTTTCAGATTGCTGCCCTGAAAAAGGTGGGCTGCGAATATATCTTTACGGACACCGCAAGCGGGACGACCACCAAACGACCAGAATTGACCCGCTGCCTTGAATCCCTGCGGGCGGGTGACACGCTGATTGTCTGGAAGCTAGACCGGCTGGGGCGGTCACTGTCGCATCTGGTGGCGGTGTTGTCCGAATTACAAGTAAAGGGTATTGCCTTCAATCACTGACAGAAGCCATGGCTTCTGTCAGTGAATAGACACCGCAAACGCGGCTGGGCGCTTATGGGACATATACTCGGCGCACTGGCAGAGTTTGAACGCTCTTTGATTGTGGAACGAACACAAGCAGGTCTAAAAGCGGCCAAGAAACGCGGAGTAAAATTAGGCCGTAGGCCTACACTCTCTGACGATCAGCGTAAACACGCCCGCGAATTACTCGCCAAAGGCGAGAATCCGGCGGCGGTCGCCAAGCTGCTCAATGTCTGCCGTGCAACGCTCTATAACAGCTTAAAAGACGAGCCACTTTGTCTGGTAAATAAAGGAAAAAGGGGTAGTCAATTAGAACCTCATGGTACTACATGTAGTATTTTCGTATTTGACTTAAAATGCTTTATAACCAGACTACATGCGCTGTCTGACATATTATGATCGTTATCAGTAATCACAATATATTGTGGTAGGAGGCACTAATTGACTACCCCGTTAAAGGAATATGCTAATTATTTATGAATAAAAATCGGAACAGCACATCATGAGTGCCTCTTATCCAACAAAGCTTTATCTGGCAATGAAAAGTGGCAATAAATGCGCTTTGAAAGATTGCCGTGCTTTTCTAACATCAGAAGGAGATGAAGCTGATTCAGTGGTAATTGGTGAAGCTGCTCATGTTTACGGAGAAAACCAAGGGACTGATAAAAAGCCGCCCTCAGCTCGTTATAAAACCGATATGACAAACGAAGAAAGAAACCACTACAATAATCTTATTTATCTTTGCCCTACCTGCCACACTAAAATTGATAAACAAGAAAAAGACTATCCTGCTGAACTTCTTTTTAAGATCAAGAATGAGCATGAAGCATGGGTTTTCGAACAACTCGATGAAAGCATGTCCGATGTTACGTTTGCTGAATTAGAAATTGCAGTAAAGACCATTGCATCTGGAAAATATACTGGGAACGGTGATTTTTCTGTAATTACACCAGAAGAAAAAATTACAAAAAATGGCCTTACAAAGGAAATTCACGCATTGATTACAACCGGCCTTAGTCGAAGTGCCGAGGTTAGCGAATATTTGGTTAAAGCAACCTATCTTGATGAAAAAATTACAGAAAGACTAAAAAATGGATTTAAAGAAAAATACATGGAACTAAAAAAAATCATGTCTGGTGATGAACTGTTCATGGCAATGTTTAAGTTCTCTCAGGCTGGACAACGCGATTTCAAACAACAAGCTGCAAGTCTGGCAATATTGAGTCATTTATTTCATTTGTGCGAGGTATTTGAAAAATGATTATGCCCAACAAATATATGCGCGAAAATGATGCATTAATTGGTGTGGGCTCCACTTTACTAAAAAATCTATCCGATGAAAAAACTCTTTCTGATTTATGGGAGTGTGTTAAAGAGACGTCAGGTGTTGAAAATTTCGAACGTTTTGTCTTGGGATTAGACCTCCTGTTTATTTTAGGTCTTGTCGAGATCAAAAATGAGAAATTAGTAAAAATGGCATATGATTCATAAAGTTTACGCCAGCGACAAGCGGTTCAAGTCCGTTGAATTTCATGTTGGCCTGAACGTTATCTTAGCTGACAAAAAGCAGGAATCTAATGAAAAAGATTCACGAAACGGGCTCGGGAAAACGACATTAATTAATGTCATGCATTTTTGTCTTGGTGCTGATTTAAATAAAAAGTTGCTTCCTGTAGAGGACATAAAAGACTGGACATTCTTTATTGAAATTGACCTTTGTGATGAAAAAATAATTGCCTCCCGCAAGGTTGATAATTCTGGCATTATTATGGTTCAAGGAAACGTTACCAAATTACCAATCAAATCAGAGATCGACGAAAAAGAACAATTTCATTTCTATAAGGCTAACGACTGGAAAAAATTACTTGGAATATGTTTATTCGGGCTTACAAGCAGTAGTCGAACTAAATATGTGCCTACTTTCAGAAATCTTATATCTTACTTTTTGCGAAGCGGTATTGATGCCTACAGCAAACCATTCAATTATTTCAGAAACCAACCACCATGGAATACACAGGTTCATAATGCGTTTTTGCTAGGTCTAAATTGGGATCATGCTTCAGCCGCACAGGAAATAAAGGATAAGAGCAAAGCCATAACCTCTCTTAATGCCGCAATCAAATCGGGTATCGTCTCTTCACAAGGTGAGTTAGAAGCTGAGCGTGTTCACCTCCAAACGCAGATTGATAAAGAAAAAAAAGCACTGGTCGAATTCAAGGTTCATCCTCAATATCAAGAAATTCATGACCACGCAAATGATCTAACGAAAGAGATTCACGACTTCTCGAATAAGAACTTGATGCTTCGACGTAAATTAGAGCGATACGAAAGTTCTATTAAGTCAGAACATGTTCCAGAGAGCTTTGCAGTAGCACAGCTTTATGAAGAAGCTGGGCTTCATTTTGGGGAATCATTAAAGAAAACTTTGACGGAAACAAAAAACTTCCATAATCAGGTTATAAAAAACAGAAGGCATTTTCTTCAAGCCGAAGTTGAAGAAATAAAAAATCAACTTTCTTCCATTAGTACGAAAATAGATACCGATATTTCTGAACGTGCAAACTTAATGGGTGTTTTGCAAACACATGGGGCATTAGAAGAATTTACCATGCTTCAAGAAAAAATGATTGAGAAAATAAACCAGTTAGAGTCGATAAAAACAAAGATTTCAGATATACAAGAAACGTCAGTAAGGAAAAAGGAAATTAAAGCCACAAAAATAGAGCTTGAAACAAAGTTACAGCGTGATTATGAGCAATCTCGCCCAGAATGGGAAAAAGCTGTGTCTATATTTAATGAGAACTCACAAGCTCTTTACAATGAGTCTGGCAACCTTATTATTAACGTTTCCGACAGTGGCTATAGTTTTGATGTCGAAATTCCCCGCAGTAGTAGTGAAGGCGTCGGTAAAATGAAAATTTTTTGTTATGACTTGATGCTAGCTATCCTTTTTACAAAACGAGGGAAGATAAACTTCCTAGTCCACGATAGCACTATTTTTGATGGCGTTGATTCTCGTCAGATAGCGCATGCTCTTGAACATGCCCATCAGGAATCCATAAAAAATGGCTTTCAATACATATGCGCATTTAACTCAGATATGCTACCCATGTCAGATTTTAGCAAAGACTTTAATATTCAAAATTTTGTCCGTTTAACATTAAACGATCAAAACCCTAAAGATGGCTTGATGGGATTCAAGTTTAATGAATAAAAAGCTATAGCGAGCTGCCAGTCTTATCCAGCAAAGGCCTCTTTTAAAACTGTCTGCATGAGTTGTTCGGCGTAGCTTTTGCGTTCACTCCCTTGTGATTCAAGGGCGTTGACATAATTCATCAGGCAATCAATGCGTTCGACGATAGCGTGTTGTTCGGCTAGTGGCGGGAAAGCAATAATGGTGTTCAAAATAACCTCTTGATTTATCTTTGGCATATTTTTTTGAGAGCCTTTTGCTAAACTCCGAAAATATGACCTTGTAGTAATTGTTGATAAAGAAAGATAAGTAAAATATGGAGAGCTTGGTGAGAAAATTTGAATTTTCATCATTAAATCTGGATATATAAACTGATGTTTTTCACCAGTATAAATTGCACTAACTCCTACATAATCAATTGAGTTACTCCGCTGTATCAAAATATCATTTTTTTCAAGCCAAAGTTTTGAATCTTTCGGTATATCTTCATCAATATATTTGAATTTATTAGGATTGAATATCCCTAATGTAGTTGCTCCTAATTTAAGAGATTTTACCTCTGTTCGATAAGTTACTTCTTTGGGTGAATAACCATTTTTTGGACTTTCTCTTATAATTTCTCCCAACCTCACCCAAACCCACCCATCAGGCAAAGCAAACGGCACGTCATCAGGGTTAATAGGCGCGAGCGGTTTTTCTTTCCTGAGTTTCCCTTCAGCAATCAATTTCTGCTTTTCAGCTTTGATGGTTGCCAACAATGCCGCCGCGTCGATGTTGGTATCGCCTTGTCTGACAGGATTTTTAACCCGCCAATCAGCCGTCAGTTTACCTTCAATCGCTTCTTGCAGTATGGCTTGACGAAGTTTAGTCAGGTAGGTTTTTTGATTGTTAATTTCTGATGCTAATTGCACCAATTCATTTTCAAAAGATTGAAAACATCTGTTGATTGCTTTTTGCTCTGGTAACGATGGCAATTGAACGACAATTGATAACAAAGTTTTTGCTTTGATTTCGGTTTTTATGCCGCCCTTTACTTGCTCGTTCAAAGCAAAAATAAAAGCAGGGCTTCTTAAAAAACGTTTTAAAAAATCAATGTCAATTATTGAATCATCGAATTGATAAGACGAATAATGAATTGTGGCTGTAATAGGTTGATCGCCTTGATGAATAGCAATTGCGCCTTTCGCAACATTTATACCAGATATAACCAAATCGCCTGAATTGACAATAATCATGTCGGTTTTTGTTGGTTTATCCGATAAATGAATGTATCCACTAAAATCTATTTTGCTCAACCGTTTTAAGTCCGCAATTGTGGCGTCATCTGGTTTGTATTTGCCTTGCCTTACTTTTAAAAACTGCCCAATTTTAACTTTTTGCCACTCACTCACAACACCGCCTCCAATAAATTGCTAAACGGTTGGTGATTCTTCCAGCGGTAGGTATGAAAATCCCGTCTATCAGTAGAAACAATCCGCCCGTGTCCTAATTCCTCAGCTAACAACACCAGCGAAGCATCGGCCAAATCCATTGGCAGGTCGGCGTACTGGGTGATAAGTTCGGCCATGCGTGGCAATTGTGCTTCGCTTATCGTGAATAGATTAAATAAACTGGCAGTTTGTTGGGTGTTTAAAAAAGCGGCGGCTTTAAGCGGATTGCAACGTTTTTGCAGTAAATAACAAACTTCCGTAATAACGGGCAATGTTGTAATCAAAAGCTCGTTAATCGTCAGTGCATAAGCCCGTACTGCTTGGTGATGATTGTCTCGCGGGTCAAATAACGCCACCCAAAAACCGGTGTCGGCAATAATCATTCACTGCCCCACAAGTGCTGTTTATAATCTTCTGATAACTTGCCGTCACCGCCTTCCATGCAACCTAAAAGTCCGCATTCATCTAACACCTGCAATACTCGCGCCCCTTCGGTTTGTTGGGTTGCTTGGCTTTCTTGATTCACCAAAGAACGTTTGGCTTGCCGACGTGCTAATTTGGCTTTTAAAAACCCAACAAAATCGACAACTTCTTGCTGTTCCTGTTCGGGTAAAGTCGAAATTTCTGCGGCGATTTCTTGGACAGACACATTCATTGGACTAACTCCTGTTTTAGTTGGTTTAACAAGGCATCACTTTTTGCAAACGACTCATGCAACAAAGCCAATAATTCCGTGCTGGAATAGCTCTGTTCAGCTTCGGGCGTGTGGGGATTTTTAACGTCCAGATTGTAGCTGGTCTTTTCCAGATCAGCCAAAGACACTTTCCACGCCTGTTCATTTTCAACGCGGTTATCCCACCAAGCCTTTAAATTTTCAAACTCTGTTTTTTGTATCGGTTTGGTTTTGGAATAGGCTTTAACGCCTTCAGGCAACTGGTGCTGCCAATACCAGATTTCTTGCGTGGGCTTGCCTTTGGTGAAAAATAAAAGGTTGGTGGCCACACTGGCATAGGGTTGGAACACCGAATTAGGCAAACGCACGATAGTATGCAAATTACAGTTTTCTAACCAATGTTGGCGAATCCGCGCTTTTACTCCGTCGCCGGTCAATGAACCATCCGGCAACACAATCGCCGCTCGCCCATCTATTTTAAGCAACCGGATCATTAACAACAAAAACAAATCCGCGCTTTCGGTGGTGCGGAAAGTAAGCGGGTAATTGGTTTCTACGCGGTCGGAAACTGACGCACCAAATGGCGGATTGGCTAAAATCACGTTCACGCGGTCAGGCTCTTTTATCGCGGTGTATTCGCGGTTTAAGCTGTCGGTGTATTCGATGGCGGGGACTTCAATATCATGCAAAATTAAATTGGTCACGGACAACATAAACGGCAATGGTTTTAATTCTGATCCACGTATGTTGTTTTGCAGGATATGCACGTCTTCGGCAGTTTTAACGTCTTGTTTGCGGATGTGTTCAATCGCACAAGTTAAAAAGCCACCTGTACCGCAAGCAGGGTCTAACACGGTTTCGGTTAGGCGCGGGTTGACGATTTCAGTCATGATTTCGGTGATGGCTCGCGGGGTATAGAATTCGCCATAATTGCCCGCGCTTTGTAAGTCCCGCAAGATATTTTCGTAGATGTCGCCGAAAACATGGCGGTCTTCGGAATTGTTAAAATCAATTTCGTTTAATTTGTTCAGCACTTGACGGATGATCGTGCCGTTTTTCATGTAGTTGTTAGTGCCTTCAAATATCTCTTTGACGATGATGGTGCGTTTGTTGCCGCTGCTAATATCCATGTCTTTTAAGATAGGGAACAGTTCCTTATCAATAAAATCGCGCAACTGGTCGCCGGTTAACCCTTCCGCATCTGCCGCCCAATTGCGCCATTTTAACCGCTCTGGGATGGGCGATTTAAAGCTATCGTCCATTGCTTCGAGTTCTTGGTCTTTATCGTCCAGAATCTTTAAGGAAATCATCCAGCCCAATTGCTCTATACGCTGCGCGTCACCGGATACGCCCATATCTTTACGCATGATTTTTTGTAGGGTTTTGATGATGTTGCCGATATTCTTCATTATGCTGCCATTCTATAAATTTCTGTTTCTAAATCTTTCAATGCCATTAGATATTGTTCTTTACCGCCGAACAAGTTGAAAATCTCAATCGGTCTGCCTAGGGTGTTAATAGGGGTTAGGCGCAATACGTCTAAATTCTCGATGTTCTCAATGCCGTCGTCGGCGTATTTTTCCAGCAAGGCTTGTAACACTTGCTGGGCTTGTTCGCTGTAGCGGGCAAAATAATCCCGTTTTTTGACGGCGTTTGCCCGTTCACGGCGGGTCAATGCCGGTCTGTCCCACGCGATATGACAAATTAGGTCGAAAATATCGAGGTCTTTTTTGATTTCTTCTCGCAAATCTTCCAATAAAATGCCGTGCTGCTCCAATTCATCAAGCAAGGCTGTTTTCTTGTCGGCACTGTGCCAGCGTGTTAGAAAATCATCGAGACTGCGAAACTCTTTAAGCAGGTTTTTCTTCGTGTAATCTTTCAGGCTTTCGGTAATCAGTTTGCCGTTTGCATCTAAATGTTGCACACGTTCATTCAGCAAGGTGACGACCACCCCGGCCACATAAACCTTTTCGCGGGGTGACTCTGGCTCATCAATGTCTCCACCCTCAATAATATGCGGTTTTTCTTCGTTGTCAGGTGGGTTCTGCTCTGTTGGACTGGTGGTGTCTGGCTGGTTTTCTTGCCCTTCATTGTTTTCGTCGTCAAAAATATCGGTGTCGGTCAAGTCGGTGGCTTCATCCACTTCGAACACTTCTTTAACCATCACAGGGTCGCCGTCAAACTCTTTATCTGCGAATTTATCGCTGACATTGCGGAAATCCATGATGGTAAAAAATAGCTTGTCGTATTCTTCATCAACACGCGTCCCACGCCCGATGATTTGCTTAAATTCGGTCATTGAACCGATATTGGCATCCAAGACAATCAGTTTGCAGGTTTTAGCGTCAATGCCGGTAGTCATCAATTTTGAGGTGGTGGCAATCACCGGATAGCGTTCTTCTGGGTTGATGAAGTTATCAAGCTCGCGCTTGCCTTCGTTATCATCCCCCGTTATTTTCATGACATATTTGTAGTTTTCCAGCACCAACTCTTGAGCTTCATTGACAATGGCTTGGCGCATTCTGGTCGCGTGTTCAATATCAACGCAAAAGATAATCGTCTTATCGTAAACGTTAGTTTTGCGTAAAAACGCCATAACCAGCTTTGCGACTAATTGAGTCCGATCATCAATCACCAACAGACGGTCATAGTCTTTGCTGTTGTATAGGCGGTCATCAACCAACTGCTTTTGTTTGTCGGTCTTGCCTTGTTCCGGTCGCCAACCTTCAAGATCAACATTCAAGCCAAAACGGATCACTTTATACGGGGCAAGGAAACCGTCTTCTATGCCCTGTTTCAGTGAATAGGTGTAAATCGGTTTTTCAAAATAATGGGTGTTTGATACTTCGTGGGTTTCTTTCGGGGTGGCGGTCAAGCCGATTTGGGTAGCCGTGTTGAAGTAATCCAAGATTTCACGCCACGCGCTGTCATCCGCCGCGCTGCCTCGATGGCATTCATCAACCACGATCAAATCAAAAAAAGTCCGGCTAAATTGGCGATAAGCGTCACGGTCTTCGTCGTAATTGGTCAAGCCTTGATACAGGGCAAGGTAAACTTCATAAGCCTTGTCGATTTCTTTATGACGGATAATCGTCATTTTCTCTTTAAAGTGTTTGAAGTCGCCGCGTTTAGCTTGGTCTAGCAGGGCGGTTCTATCGGCTAAAAATAGCACCCGTTTTTTTGTGCCGCTTTTCCATAAACGGTAAATGATTTGAAAGGCGGTGTAAGTTTTGCCTGTGCCTGTGGACATGACCAACAACAAACGGTTTTGGCCGTTGGCTATCGCTTCAACACTGCGGTTGATGGCGATCTCTTGATAGTAGCGCGGCTTGCGGCCTGAAGGGTCGAAAAAATAATTGAACTCGGCGAGTTTGGCCGCTTCAGGCGTTGTTATGCCTTTGTAGTGCTGATATTTTATCCATAGCTCCTGTGGTGTTGGGAAGCTGTCAAGACTCAGTTCCTGTTCAATATGTACTGAATGGCCAGAACGGTCATGCTGAATAAAACCATCGCCGTTTGTGCTGAAAACAACAGGAATATCTAAAATTTTGCCATAGTCCAAAGCCTGTTGCATCCCTGCGGCCAAGGCAAGGGTATTTTTCTTCACTTCAATAATGGCTATTGGAATGTTTGGCTTGTAATACAAAATAACGTCGGCAAACTTTCTGTCGCCACGTTTTGTTTTTTTGCCATTGACATAAATTCGCCCATCGGTGAAATAAACCTCTTCACGGATATGTTTTTCTAAATCCCAACCCGCTTTAGTGAGGGCCGGTAAAACATAGTGCGTATAAATGCTGTTTTCAGAGAGTCCTTTTTTAATTATTTTTCTCCAACAATCACTAATAATCCGGCTTAATCACGGGCTGTTATGGGCATAAAAATTTTTACGCATAGCTAAATGATAAATGATATACGATTACTGCAATTATCCACAAAATTTGTAGATAATTGGCTTGGAATCCATCGATTTCATGTAGTCTGCTGCTCAACGCAATGTTGCAAAACTTATCCTTTGTGCAACAGGCGAGAAAATAAACAGAAATTCGATTATGTCACCATCCTCTTTAAGAACCGTTCCACAATCATGCTATGCTGCTAAAATTTACGGCAATTGCCATAGAATACAGCTCAATTAACCTAAAATAGGGGGTCGCCTTGCATAAAGATTTAGAGCCAACCTGTGTCGCTTTAGACGCTCTCGCTACCGCAGTCACGAACGCATGGGGAGTAGACACAACGGCCTGCGAGAACCTAGGTTGGTTCGCGCCAGCGGTTACTCGACATGACTTAGCAAATTTAGCTCTAACATTAGCGGCTGATATTCGCTCTACCGATACTGATTCACTCGATACATCCACAGTCAATTTAATTCAAGACCTTCCTCGCAGGCTTCAAATTCTTCTTGCGAACACGGTTCCGCACATGTTCACTGCCGATAGTGGACAAGCTATCCCCGCGTACATCTCAACACTCTCGCTTTTCCGCTCTGCATTGCTTCCTGCAATTGGTTGGCAACTTGTAACTGACAACAATTCTTTGCCGCCAACTCTCGCTCGCAGAGCCAGGGCAGCACAAGCCGAACTAGATCAACTTATCCCTAATATCGATAACTTCTCACAGCAAATTAAAGATATTCAATCCGCACACAAGATTGCTGATAGCCTTCCTATTGATTTGCAGTCATTGGCTGAAGCTCGTGACAAACTTAATAAATCATCAATCGAATCGGCATCACTCGAAGAAAAGATCAAAAATGCACATAATAATTCATCTGATTATCTTGGCAGTATGAAAAAATACAGCGAAGAGGCTGAAAAATTGATGCAACAATGTGAAGAAGCATATCACGTTACAACAACCAAAGGCCTAGCAGGTGCATTTGACCAGCGGGCAGGAAAGCTAGCATTATCTATGTGGGTTTGGGTATTCGGACTGGCCGCTGCACTTGGAATTGGCTCTTTTATCGGTGCTCATCGACTTGAAATAATTTCCGCAGCGTTACAAGCACCTAATCCAAATTGGGGTAGTATTGGAATACAAGCCGTGTTTTCGCTACTCAGCGTCGGTGCACCCTTATGGTTTGCGTGGCTAGCTACAAAACAAATCGGCCAACGATTTCGACTTGCAGAGGATTATGCGTTCAAGGCTTCCGTGGCGAAAGCATATGAAGGCTACCGAAAGGAAGCAGCGCGGATTGATCCCAAGTTCGAGTCTAGGTTATTTGGATCAGCATTAACTCGGCTCGATGAACCACCACTTCGACTCATCGAAACTGGCACCCACGGTAGCCCTTGGCACGAGCTAGCTAACTCTGAAGCTGTTCGCCAAACCTTCAACGCTATTCCTGAATTACAAGAAAAAATGACAGTCTTACTACAAGAATGCATCGCTACTACTGGAAAGGTCTTTGCTAAAAGTGAAGGGAAAACTAAGGTGGCTGATCCTGAATCACAAGCCTAATCTTAAAATTATTAAACAATTCGACATGGACTATCTAATGGCTTCGAGCGAATTTAACATAACGCCCACTTATGCGAAGCACGGTTTGTAAACGCAATATAGTAATGTCCTGCATTAGCTCACATTTGACTGTCCGATTGGGTTGATTGTGTTACTAGATGTGCCAATGACCGGTATCGGGAAGCTTATATCCATATCCGAATATCTCAAAGGGGTCGAAACTTGCCCTTCGCAATCCATCGGGCCAAGTGTCCGCTATATGGCCGTAAGCAGCCGGTCACGTTTTCATATGTCCGAGATACCCATAAAGAAAATGCCCCGTTAGATTCCTAACGGGGCATTTTTTAACCTCAAATCACCCTCAATAAATCAACACACTTTTAGAGTGGCTTGGAAATAAACGCACCTTTCGTTTTTTCAGCAAAAGAACACCTAAAAACGACCTCTTTCGAACTTACTTTAACGCTTTTTTATTGAACAATAGACACCGTTCCGGAGCAGAACCAACGACTCGTTAATTGCAAGTAATGAGTCGATTAATCAAGCATAAATTTGGAGTTGTTTAAATGAATCAATTGAAAAGCCTATTCTTTACTGAGCGGAAAAAAGCTCTGTTAGCGTCTGCTGCTGTCTGTGCGTTTGCATTCGGACCCGAAGCAGTGGCGGGTACTGGCGGTACCGAGTTCGACGACATCTATACCCTGTTGGTCGGCTGGACTCAAGGTACTTTGGGTAAAATCATTGCCCTGGGTATGTTTATGGTGGGTTTGTCTGCCGGTATCGTCAACCAATCTATCGTGTCTGTAGTTATCGGTATTGGTGGCGCTTTGGCGCTGTACTACGGCCCAACCGTTATCAACGGTGTTGTTGCCGCCCTGATTTAACTCCAGAATTATCGCCCGTTGTCGAAAGCGGGCGATAGGCTCTTTTGTTA
>CAZAUB010000029.1:0-4771 GCA_964488195.1 uncultured Methylobacter sp.
GAATGAATTCGCCCCTACTTGTACGGCAAGGCCAATATTGCGTGATTTCTGAAATCCAAAGCTCACTTTGACCGTTCAAAATCGCCTTTGTGATTTCCAAGTTTTTCTCATTACTTCTTGTTTTTGAGCACCCAATTTTTCAGTTGCGCTGTCACCCATGCGCCGTCGTCCAGAGTCAGGTCATGGCCTGCCCAGGGGTGGCAGCGGAGTTCCAGATTCCATTTTTTGTTTATCGCCTCTGAGCAGGCAGGCGACACCAGGCGATCACCTGGACCGTTTAATAATAAAACCGGCTGCGTGGGTTTTATGTCTCCGGGCTGATAGCTTGCCGCCGCTATCATCTGGCGGAAGCTGTTTTTAAGACTGATGGGGCGTTGGTTTTGGATATTTTTCCAGGCTTGGGTTATCTGCTTATTCTGGTTTCGACGGTTGCTTACCAACTGCAAAATTTTCGATTCCCGGTTTTGCAAGTCACGCGTCAACGCCAACGCGATAAAGTCCTTATAACTTTGCCAGCGTAGCCGCTGATAAAAGGGACTCAAATCGGCAAAACTGGTATTCATCAGGGCTGCACCGCAAATTTCCTCTGGATAGCTGAGCATCCATTCCCAGGCAACCATCGCCCCCAGCGAAAGCGCTAGAATCGTTACCGGTTGTTGTATGAGACCATGATCGAAAGCATGGTGACGCACTTGGTCTGTTATCGCCTTGATCGTGGTTGGGCTGGTTTCCTGATGGAAACAACCGGTGCCGGGCAAATCCAGCAGCGTTATTTGAGCGTCTGGAAATGTCGATTGCAAAAGGGGGACGAAAGCGCCCCAATGTGCCGACTCACGCGCCAGACCTCTGAGCAGAATCCAGTTTTGTCCCAGCGCTTTATTCATACCAAAGACCTAGGGCCTTTTTTTCATAGGCTAGCTTTTGTTGCGGCTTAAGGCCTGTCCATTGTTCAGGATACAAAAGACTCCGGTGTAAAAAATCAAACAGCAGAAAATGTCGCCGGAAAATCCGTTGCTGCCGGTGCGGCAAGAGCGGATGAAACAAGCCGTGCCGCGAGAAAAGATGCATGGGACTCTTGCGCAACCAAAGCCATGAGCCCATTTCCAGCGTCAACGGCAGGAATAAACGTTCATCCGCAAACCGCTGCACAAAATCATCGAACAGATAATCCCACAGGTCGCCGTTAATCATATATTCCTGACAGGTCGGTTCAATCCTGTAGATATGGTGTTGATAGCAACGATCAAACAGTTCTTTTAAGGCTAAGGTCTCAGCTATAAAGGCAAAGGGGGTTTTACGTGAAGCGTAGGGAAACCATAAACGATCCTGAATGCCGAAACCTGAGTGCAAATCCAGCGCAATGGACAACGACGAGTTGAACAGATGTTGATCGACAACGCGGCACAAGGCTTGCGCTTCCTTTTCCATTTTGGATTCATCGCCGCGATACCAGGGCAGGTGGGGTGTGATACGGTGACCGCTGTAAATGCGGGTTGCACCCACGCCTTCTACCGGTGAGTTGCGCATCAAATCGACGCCGTTGCCATTGCAGCGTGTGCCAAGATAAACGCCGACCGGATTGACGAGGGGCACAAACACCAGTCGGGTTTTCTCAAGCCGGGCCAGAAATTCCTGATCCCAGTCCAGCAACTGACTGATGGTTTCCAGATAAGACAGGATCACTTCGGAACCGATCTTTTCCAGCCCATGCACGCCGCCAAAAAAAGCTAATACCGGTGCGTCGGGTTGAGTTGCTCCCAGAGTAATGCAATGAATGGGAAATTCATGATCTTGGTATTGAATGCGTTCGACCACCTCAGTTTGAGCCCGGTCACCGAATTGCTCAATGATGTGTTCAAGTTGTGCCAGTTCAGGGAAATTAATGCCGGTCATAAGCCTGGGTGATCTTCGTTGCCCTGTCAAAGCGTGTGAGCGTAGCAGGGAACTGAGTTATTTGCCGGTAAATTTTCGGAAATTTTTCCCCATATCATATCTCTTGTTTCAAGGCTGACTGCATGGCGATCTTTCCCTGAACTGTTAATGACAGGAAGAAAGCTAAGCCGCACCTCTATTTTATCCAGCGTCAGCATCTTGATTAAATGCGGCACAAAGTCATCGTCACCGACAAAAGGAGCGAGTTCTTTGGCTGCACCTTGATATTGAAGGGCTACGGGCTGAATAGCGGATCTGGTTAACAATGCAGGCTGAAATAAAGAGGCATGAAAATGCAGAACCTCATCGCCCTTGGTCGTGGTTCCTTCAGGGAAGGCAACAATATTGCTGTTTTGTTTTAACAACCAGACCATTTTTTCGGCAGTCGTTCTGATATGTTGTTTATTGCCGCGACGGATAAAAATGGTGCCGCCTTGCCTGGACAGATAACCGATTACCGGCCAGCTTGAAATATCGCTTTTGGCAATAAAATAGGCCGGTAAATATTGGCCGATAACGATGATGTCCAGCCAAGAGATGTGATTGCTGACTAAGAGTGCGCGTCGTTCCGGCAGTTCGCCATCTTTGATGATATGCAGGTTAACAATAGCGCTGAACCATTGCAGCCAGCGGGTTTTTAGCGCATCCCGTTTGGTTTTGGCATTGCGTGGAGAACATAACAACGTGAGTGCAGGGAACATACCTGCGGCAATAATCAGTCCGTTGATAAACAGGATGATGATCAGAAAAAGTTTATAGTACAGCCGTATTTTCGATTTCATTACCACTCTACGCCGCGCTTTCAACATACACACCATCCCTGGCGATCGCCGCACCAGTTCCCGGCTGGTCTGCGGCATACACACCATCCCTGGCGATATAGCCTCTCATATAGTGTTTGCTGTAGCGCTCTTGCAATTGGTCGAGCGCTAATAGCATGAATAAATCCATGCAGTTAAAGTTTTCATCCCAGCAAGGCTCGCCGCAGACCACAGCGCCGAAACGAAAATAAGCCTTGAGCAACGGTGGAATGCCTGATTCATCGCGTTCGCATCTTAATTCTCTGGGTACCGGGATGCAGGGCTTGACTTGGATAGAGGAGGGCGCAATATTTTTGGCATCGATATTCCGATAAACCGCATCAACGGCAAAGCCGCTGGGGCCGGGAGTAATGCTGGCGCAACCGAGTAAATAATTAAATTGCCCTTCTAGCGCATATTGAACCAGCGCCGACCAAAGCGTTGTTAAAACAGCGCCGCCGCGATAATCGGGGTCAACGCAAGTCCGGCCTATTTCCAGAAAACGGCCGGGCAATGCCAAGACCTGATCGAGATTGAATTCGCTTTGAGAATAAAACCGGCCAAGGCGTTCTGCCTGATCCTGATTAAGCAACCGTGTGTAGCCGACTATTTTTTTGTTGACGTTGTCATACACAACCAAGTGATCGCAATAGCCATCGACTTCATCATAATCCAGGCCTTCGGATTCAGTTTTGAGCTTGGCGCCCATTTCTTTGGCAAATACACGGAAACGCAAGGCCTGGGCTTCTTTTATTAACGCCGCTGAGTCTGCCGCCGCGCCAGCTCCCGACTGGCTTGCAGCATACACACCATCCCTGGCGATCGCCGCGTCAGTTCCTGACTGACTTGCGGCATACACACCATCCTTGGCGATAACAAAACATTCCAACCGTTTGGCAGGCTTGAACCGTATTGCGTCATCTGTTTTTTTCATGGGTATCCACATGGCTGAATAAAGATGTGAATACCTTAATGAATAAAAATGTCAGTTTCGTGTCGGATTGATGAACTTCAAATGACAAGATTGTTAAGTTTTGATGACAACCTATGTTTTGTACGCAATTCCTGCTTAAATACGCCGTCATGCATCATCAGCCGCGCTAAGGACAAAACTTTTCCGGGTAGGTGCAAGACTAAAAAAACATACCTTTCACTTTATTTTTAAATACAGCAATGGCAAATCCAAATGCAAAAGGCGTTAAACGCCTGATTAACGCGTGTTTTTTCTCTGTCGCCGGTTTTAAAGCAACCTGGACGCATGAAGAAGCATTCAGACAGGAAGTCATCCTGTTTGTGGTAACCACTCCCCTGGCAATCTGGCTGGGAGAAACCAATATTGAAAAACTGCTGTTGATTGGCAGCATGGTTTTAGTCATGCTGGTTGAGTTGTTAAATTCGGCGGTAGAAGCAGTCGTCGATAGAGTGGGGTTTGAGCATCACGAATTGTCGGGACGCGCCAAAGACATCGGTTCGGCTGCGGTCATGATGTCGCTGATTTGGGCGGCGGTGACTTGGGCATTAATCCTGTTGTAAAGAGGAAGTTGGGCGTCCCTATGAAGCTTCGATTCATAATATTTTTGATGTTCTTGTTTACTGCCCAGCTTTCGTGGGCAGCGGTGCCGTGCCTTCACTACAGCGGAAGTTCTGTCACCCTAACTGGGAAAGTTAAACTGCAAACATTCTTTGGGCCACCTAATTACGGCGAAAACCCGGATACCGATTCTCGTGAAACTCAAGCAATCTTGCTGCTGGCAAAGCCTATTTGCGTGGAGGCAAATCCAACCGATTATGAAGAAGCAGAACAAAACCAGTTAGAAGTAACGCTTGTTCCTCTTAATAAGGAAAATCTGAAGAACTACGAGGGAAAACCAATTGCGGTTCAGGGTACGCTGTACCATGCACATACCGGGCACCATCACACGCCGGTCTTAATTGAAATCAGGCGCATTGAAATTGTCAGCAAGTAATCAGCCCAATCCGTCGTTCAATCGGGACGCCGAAAAAGTGCGGCGCCCCTTAACTTTACGTTATACCCAACA
>CAZAUB010000029.1:4871-8959 GCA_964488195.1 uncultured Methylobacter sp.
CTCCCATTCTTCGGTGGTCATTTCGGACAGTTTCTTGGTTTTCCAAAAGCTCATGCGGCAGATCTCATTTAATTAAGCAGTTCCCATACCGGTTTGATGTTAGGAGGCAAAGGCGCAAGTCGGCCTAATTCTATCCATTGGTTGGCAGGACTGTGAAAATCGGAACCGACTGAACCGGCCAGGTCAAAGAGGGTAGCATAGTTGGCGACTACCCTTATTTCATCGCTGTTATACCTGCCGGTTACGACTTCTATGCCTTGCCCTCCGACTTCCTTGAATGCGGCTAACAGGCGCTTCATCCAACTGGCGGTCAGTTTGTAACGCAAAGGATGCGCCAGTACCGCAACACCGCCGGATTGGGTAATCCAGTTTACGGCCAGTTCCATGTCAGTCCATGTTGTCGAAACAAAAGCGTCTTTTCCTGCCCCAAGATAGCGGTCGAAAGCCTCCTGCTGGGTGGAAACATGGAACTGCGACAGCAGGAAGTCGGCAAAATGGCTGCGGGTTATCATGCCGTCGCCTGCGGCTTTTTTGACGGCTTCCAGTGCGCCGGGTATGCGCTTTTTCTCCAGTTTGGCGGCGATTTTTTCGGCGCGTTCGGTGCGCATGACTTGCAGGTTGCGGGTGGCCTCGCGTAGCGGCGGAAACTCGGGATCAATAGCCAGCCCGACGATGTGAAAACATTTGTTCTGCCAACTGGTCGACAGCTCTATGCCCGGTATTAATGTGATGCCTGCCGCCGCCGCCGCAACCTGTGCTTCGCCGAGTCCTGTGACCGTATCGTGATCGGTTAAAGCCAGCGAAGTGACGCCTTGTTCATGGGCGCGCTGCACCAGTGCCGTGGGCGATAAAGCACCGTCGGAAACGTTAGAGTGGCAGTGCAGATCATAGTTTTCGGGCATAATTATTACAGGTTCAAGGCGGAAGGCGTGAGCAACAGGTAACGGCCGGACGGAGTATGTTACTCCGTCCGCAGGGTTTTTCGTAGGTTCAATAATAGCGACAGCATAAGCTTCTGGACGGGGTTACAAGCCTCATTCTGCTTAAGTGTTTGCGGGGTATCCTACAAGGCTATTATTAAGCTGAGCTTGCGACTTCAGGTAAAACCATTACCAGCCGCGCTTAATAGTTTTACATTCAACTTTAACGTTGGATAGGTAGCAGCTGTATTTGCCTTTGTTGTCTCCGTCGCATTCGTCACAAACGGGGGTGCCGGGTTCTTTGATTTCTGCAAGCGTCCAGCCATAGCCGTCATATTGGCAAATCATTTGGGCGTATTTTCTAACTCGATAAGGGCTTTGAGCTTGCGCAATGGCGGTTTCTTTCGATTCACAGCCTGGCGTAGACCTTAGATTTTCTTGTTTTTCCTTATAAACCCATTCTTCCTCTAATGCCATTGTGGTGCCGGAAAAAAAAGATAAAACCAGTAAAACAACAATCATTTTAAAGTTCATTTGTGTCCTCCATAGTTTAAAAAGGCCGAAAAACATTACCGCAAGCATTGTGCGACGGTTGGGGATTGTAACCTGAATCCTCCTGCATCGCTACACGCTTGATTAGGCTTAAAAAATGTAATCCGCCTCACTCCTTTCGCCTTGAGCCTTTCGTCCGCGCTACTGATACTCCCCATAAAGTTTTGCATAAAGGCCTTTTTGTCCGAGCAGGGCCTCATGTTGCCCATGTTCGCAGATTTTACCCTGCTCAAAAACATAAACATGGTCGGCCTGTTTAACGGCGCTCAGGCGATGGGCAATAATGATGGTGGTGCGGCCTGTTAAAAATTTCGCCAGCGCTTGATGTAATTTATGCTCTGTTTCGCTGTCCAACGCCGAGGTGGCTTCATCCAGTATCACCACTTTGGGGTTGGCGACGATCATTCTGGCAATGGCCATGCGTTGCCGCTGACCACCGGAAAGTCTCATGCCCAGCCGACCGACGATGGTGTCCAAGCCCTTATCCAGATCCTGAACGACGTCTTTTAATTGTGCGATAGCCAGCGCATTCCATAAAACGGCATCGGTAGCCGGTTTGCCCAGCGTCAGGTTGGCGCGGATGGTGTCGTTGAACAGCACGGGGTGTTGCAGTACGGTGACGACATTTTCCCTAACCACTTCCAGGCCGATGCGTTCAATGGGAACTTCATCGAAATAGATCCGGCCATGGTCGGGCGGATACAGGCCGATCAGGGTTTGTATCAAGGTCGATTTGCCGCCGCCGCTCGCGCCAACTAGAGCAACTTTTTCACCGGCTTTAATTTTTAGCTGGATGCCGTCGAGTATTTTTTCATCGCTGTAGCTAAAGTGCAGGTTTTCTACGCGTAGCGAGACGGTTTTTTTATTTAAGAACGGATTTTCCAGATGAGGGTAGTGCGGTTCCTGTTTTAGCGCATTAAGCCGGTTGATGCGGATTAATGCGGCCTTGGCGGCATAAAAGGCGTATTGGATGCTCAAAATTTCCTGCACCGGAGCCATCATGAACCACAGATAGCCGAACACGGCCAGCATTTGCCCGATGCTGAGATCGGAATAAAACACCATCATCATCGCGCAGGCGCGGAATATGTCGAAGCCGAACAGGAACACCAAAAAGCTCAAGCGTGTTGCCGCATCGCTTTTCCAGGCGAAAGCGGTGGAAAAATCCTTGACCGAGCGGGCCGATTCGATCAGTTGCTGACAATAATGTTTCTCGCGGTTGCTGGCGCGTATTTGATGGATGGCTTCCAGGGTTTCGGTCAAGGATTGCTGGAAAACTTCAAACGCGGAATTTTCCTTGGATTTAAGATCTTTAACTCTGGAGCCGATAATGCGGGTGAAATAAATGACCACCGGATTTAGCAGCAGGATAAACAAACCCAGTTGCCAGTGCATCCATAACAAAATGACGGCGGTGCCGATAACGGTTAGGCCTGCCACCAGCAGTTTGCTGACGATCGTGCCGATAAACGTGTCTATCGTATCCAGGTCTTTGACCAGATGGGTTACCACGGTGCCGGTGCCCAGGCTCTCGTATTCAGACATCGAAATATTTTGCAAATGCCCGATCAGGTCGGAGCGGATGCGAAACACAATATCCTTGGCAATACAGGAAAATTGCCGGGACTGGATGATGTTGAAAATGATCGCAATGATGCGCAGGATGACGCTGATCAGCAAAATAACGCCGATATAAAGAATCGGGATTTGCCAAGTTACAGGGAACAGCGGATTAATGGTTTGAATGATAATGCCGGGTTTATGCAATAGCACTTCATCGACCAGCAACGGCATCAGCAAAGGCACCGGAACGCTGGCTATGGTTGCCAGAATGGCGATAAAATGGGAGGCAAGCAGTTCTTTTTTGTGTTCTAACGCAATTTGGTAGATAGTGTTCCAACTGTATGCTTGGGTAGCCTGTTTTGATTGCACGGGATTTGATAGGGATGTTTTTTAGAGCGCTCGATTATAACATCTTGTAACTATTCAGCAGTCGAAAATAGAACGCTGATAACACTGATAATTATGATCAGTTAAGATTTTTCAGGATTTATAATCTGCGTGAATCATATTTATCTGCGTCGCCTAGAGGCGCCTACTTTTGGCATCTGCGTTCCATTGTATTTTGATGGAGCTGAATAGTTACAACATCTTTAGACATATATTAATGGCGAGTGAAATATGAAACACCTGCGTGGAAATCTGTTGTTGTGTCTGGTTGTTTTTTCCGGTGCAGTACTTGGCAATACGCTCGATCAGCAAAGAAATAATTTTCTGCAGGCGGAAAAACTGCTTGCGCAGGGCAATACTGCTGCATTCATGCACATCAGCGCTACGTTGACCGATTACCCCCTGTATCCCTATCTGCAATACCTGTGGTTAAAAGATAATTTACATCAAACCGATCAGGTTCTGGCTTTTTTAGCGGCTTATAAAGAGAGCCGTTATGCCCGGTTATTGAGGACTAAATGGCTGGATCATCTGGCCAGGAATGAGCAGTGGCACGATTTTATTCGGCATTATCAAGCGACTGATAATACTGCGCTTGAATGCCAGTACAATCTGGCTATCTATAAAACAGGTGATCAACAGCAGGCATTAAACGAGGCCAAACGC
>CAZAUB010000029.1:9059-12224 GCA_964488195.1 uncultured Methylobacter sp.
CCCGCAAATGGGGCGGCTTTTCGCGCATGGCGTGGATCTGTTGGCAAAATCCGATTTGAGTCTGGCAATTCAACTTTGGGATGATCGAAAACACGCTTTTCAGATAGATAACCAGACCGCCCAGAAGCTGGAGCGCAATCTTGCGCTTAGCTTTGCGCGGGCTCGAAATACTGGTGCCTATCAGCGTCTTAATCAATTGACTGTTGTTGATGCTGAAGTCAATGAATGGAAAGTCAGGACGGCTTTGCTTGAACAAAACTGGCTGCATGTAGCCGAGGCGCTGGCGGGGCTGACGGCTCAGGAGCGGCAGGATCCTAAATGGCAATACTGGCAAGCCAGGGTGCTGGATAAAACCGGGAACTCTTTGCAGGCGCAGGAGGCCTACGCAAAACTCGCCGAAGATCGCAGCTTTTACGGATTTTTAGCCGCCGACAATGTCAACAAGCCTTATCAATTTTCCAACAAACCGGTTCCCCTGGCGGAAAACGAACTCGAAAAATTGGCTAACGAGACAGATTTTAGAATGGTTCGGGAGTTTAAAGCATTGAACCGGGATGCGGAGGCTGAGCGGCAGTGGTGGTATGCGGTAAAAGTGCTGAGCAAAGAGCGGCGCATGGTCGCTGCCAAATTGGCGCAGCATTGGCATTGGGATCAAGTCGCGATTACGACTATGGTTAAGGCGGATTATTGGGATGATCTGGCATTGCGTTTTCCGGTTTATTATTCGAATCAGGTTCATAATAATGCAGAGCGGCAAAATCTTGATCCGGCCATTGTTTTCGGCCTGATCCGGCAGGAAAGCATCTTTAATAAGGATGCCGAGTCAACCGTTGGCGCGCGCGGCTTAATGCAGGTTATGCCCAGAACGGGCATGCAGATAGCCCGCGATTTGAAGGAAAAATGGCGGTCAGACAACAGCCTGTTTAATCCTGATGTTAATGTCAGATACGGCGCTTTTTATTACAAGCAACTGGTAAGACAGTTTCATGGGCATTTTGCCTTGGCAATTGCCGCTTATAATGCGGGCTCCGGCCGGGTATCAAAATGGCTGCCGAGTGTCGAATCCGTGCCGGCAGACATCTGGATAGAAACGATTCCCTTTAAAGAAACCAGGAAATACGTCACTTCGGTGCTGTCTTACGCGATTATTTATCAGCAACTCATACAAAGGAAGGGCTTGAAGATGAAGGAATTGATGCTTGATGTGCTGCCCGGCTAAAATTAGAGCTGATTTTTTTTGATGTCTGTTAGATAATGCACGATTTAAAATAATAATAATTACGCAAGGTATATAAAAGAGTATGGGGAAACAGCACAGTTTTACGCGCGAAGAATTGTTGAAGTCCGGCAGGGGGGAGTTATACGGACCGAAAAATGCGCAATTGCCTCTACCAAATATGTTAATGATGGATCGTATTACCCTTATTACCGATGAAGGTGGCGCATACGGAAAAGGCGAGATCATTGCTGAACTGGATATAACGCCTGATTTATGGTTTTTTGCCTGCCATTTTCAGGGCGACCCTGTTATGCCCGGCTGTTTGGGCCTGGACGCGATGTGGCAGTTGGTCGGTTTCTTTTTGTGCTGGATGGGCGGCCCCGGTAAAGGACGCGCTTTGGGTGTCGGTGAAGTTAAATTTACCGGACAAGTATTGCCCACCGCTAAAAAAGTGATTTATCGGATCAATTTAAAAAGATTGATAATGCGGAAGTTGGTTATGGGTATCGCTGATGCCACCATGGAAGTCGATGGCAAAGTGATTTATGAGGCTACCGATTTGCGGGTTGGTTTGTTTACTTCCACAGAAGATTTTTAGAGGCGTTAACAATGAAAAGAGTCGTAGTTAGCGGTTTGGGCATCGTTTCCAGCATAGGGAATAATCGAAAAGAGGTCGTCGATTCGCTAAAAGAAGGCCGTTCAGGAATCGTTTTTGCAGATGTTTATCAGGAAATGGGTTTCCGTAGTCATGTCCACGGGCCTATCAATATAGATTTAGACGCATTCATCGACCGTAAAATAAAACGCTTTATGGGCGACGGCGCGGCATTCAACTATATTGCGATGCAGCAAGCGATAGACGATTCCGGCTTGGGCGAATCAGACGTATCAAATTTCAGAACCGGCCTAGTGATGGGATCCGGCGGCCCTTCAACGTCAAACATTGTTGAAGCGGCAGACATTTTACGCGAAAAAGGCATCAAGAAAGTGGGCCCCTATATGGTGCCAAGAAGCATGTCCAGCACCAATACCGCTTGTTTGGCAACGCCTTATAAAATTAAAGGCGTCAATTACACGATAAGCTCGGCGTGTGCGACCAGCGCCCACTGTATCGGTCATGCGATGGAATTGATCCAGATGGGCAAGCAGGATGTGGTGTTTGCCGGTGGCGGCGAAGAAGTGCATTGGACGATGTCGATGTTATTCGATGCGATGGGCGCTTTGTCTTCCAAATACAATGACACGCCGACTACTGCTTCAAGGCCTTATGATGAAACCCGTGACGGTTTTGTGATCTCCGGCGGCGGCGGTGTTTTGGTGATCGAAGAACTGGAACATGCCAAAGCGCGTGGCGCGAAAATCTACGCAGAACTGACCGGTTACGGCGCAACTTCCGACGGTTACGACATGGTTCAACCATCCGGCGAGGGCGCTGTGCGTTGCATGCAGCAGGCGATGGCGACTATCGGCGGCAGCAAGATTGATTATATCAATGCCCACGGCACCAGTACTCCGGTCGGCGATACCAAAGAACTTGAAGCCTTGCGCGCCGTGTTTGGTCAGGATAACGTGCCATTAGTCAGTTCCACAAAATCACTGACAGGTCATGCGCTGGGTGCGGCGGGTGTTAATGAGGCGATTTATTCCTTGTTAATGATGGAAGAAAACTTCCTCAGCGCTTCAGCCAACATCACTCATCTTGATCCGGGCGCAGAAGGCATTCCGATAGTGCGTGAACGTAAAGACAACATCACGTTAAATACCATTATGTCGAACAGCTTCGGATTCGGCGGAACCAACGCTACACTGATCTTTCAGCGTTACAACGGCTAACGCTGATTTTACGGGGTTCGGATGCACGAACCCCGCATTCTTTTTTTTCAAATAGTTCATATCTCTGACCATGTCAGATCCAAACCAAAAATCCAGAACCCAGTTTAACAAGC
>CAZAUB010000030.1:0-4181 GCA_964488195.1 uncultured Methylobacter sp.
CGAAAGCGCTCCGGCACTAATATTTCAATCGGTTGCCCAATGAGTTCAGTGCGTGAGTAACCGAAAGACGTCTCTGTTTGCGTATTGACCATCTCAATCGTTCCTGACTCGTTTACCATAACAATCGCATAGGGAGCCGATTCCACCGCTTGTCGAAACCGGTGTTCCAGGCGCTTACGCTCGGTAATGTCGTGTATGAAGCCGCTGAATATATACGCGTTACCCAGTTTTAAGGGTGAGATGCTGAGTTCAACCGGAAATTCCGAGCCGTCCCGGCGTATGGCGGTCTGCTCAATCAATTGATTTAATAACGGGCCAATGCCAGTGTGCAGGAAATGTTGCAATCCCTGTCGATGCGCATCGCGTTGTGTTGATGGAATAATTAACTCATCAAGACGTCGGCCGATGGCTTCATCCTTAGTCCAGCCGAACATTTTTTCAGCTTGAGGATTCCAATCGGTAATGATGCCGTATGAATCCATAATCACGATGGCGCTCAAGGAACTTTCAATAATCAGGCGGATGCGTTTTTCACTTTCGATAA
The DNA here is from genome assembly GCA_964488195.1 of uncultured Methylobacter sp. Classification (GTDB taxonomy): domain Bacteria; phylum Pseudomonadota; class Gammaproteobacteria; order Methylococcales; family Methylomonadaceae; genus Methylobacter_A. The sequence goes on from CAZAUB010000030.1 coordinate 545, forward strand.
GCGCATCCTGAAAATGCATTCTGGCGGTAATGTCCCGATCGACACCGCGCCATTTAAGCAGTTTTCCCTCGGCATTAAAAATGGGTAATCCGGTCGATTCGGTAACAATCTGATGCCCGTCTTTATGCCTATAGTGAGCCAACAACGCATGAAAAGGCTGATGGATTGCCGCGTAAGGTTGCTGGTCTGCTTTATCCTGGGGGGTTAAAAACTCGGTATAGTGTTTGCCGAGCACTTCATCCGGACTATAACCCAGTATTTGAGTAACAGCGGCACTGCTATAGCTGTAGTATCCATCAGGATCCTGCTCCCATAACCATTCGCCGGCCATTTCCGCCATCTGTCGAAAACGTTCTTCACTTTCAGTAAACGCCGATTCAACGTTGAAATCTTCGGCAGACCTGTCTTGAATCAGTAAAACAATGTCGGTTTTATTGGGCGTTTGGTTGGATAGGACAGAAAACGATATTAATACCGGAATTTTGTTATTTGTCTTGGTGACTATTTCACCCCTGAACTGAGCCGAAGGGCTTGGGCTGGTGTTTTTATCGATTACCTCGGCAAGGGCAGCTTCCCATAATGCCTTGTCGTTTCCGGTAGCGTAGATAAGTCCAACAGGCTTGTCGATGAGCTCTTCCTCGCTATAGCCTAAAAATGTTGCGGCGGATGGAGTAAGCTGTTTAATGCGCGGGGTGTCCTCTGAAGAAGTCAGCTCAATGATAATGATATGGTCTGTGAGCTGATGCATGTTTTCTCAGCTTGCAGAATGTACGGGCGAAGAAAGCGCATCGCTTACCATGGATACTTGGTATTGATGTGCTCTTTCGACATGCTCAGCACATCCTACGAGTTCATGCATGATCGCAGGGTCTAATTGAGTAAATTTAAATAAGTTCATCGTCCGTTCACCTAATTTGCCTAAAAAACAAATACTGAACACTTAGTCTAGATAAGTCCAGCTTTGTTTCGATGATAAAAAACTCAACATCATTTAGCAATTTATATTTAGTGCGGCTGTCTGTCATGCGGGACGGCATATTTGGCCGGTTAAGAGGCGTGAGCACGACTGGATGGACAGATGCCGAGGATTTGGGTCGCAGCCGTTGATTGTTGGACTGTATAAAGTTGATATGACCAATGACTCGAGGCTCCGAATGAGCGTGACTCAATCGTCAATACTTAAATACAATATTGGCATGGATGCGATTGTTGCCCGCCTTGGTCGTTCCCGCCTCAGCAGTGTCCAGCGCCGTGGCAAAGGCAATATTGCCCATGAAATACTCGCGCCATTGATAGCGTGCACCGATTCCCGTACCACTCAGGTTCCAGTCCTTGACTTGCCCCGGCGTGGTGCTTTGCAGGCGACCGTGTCCATAATCGTAAAATGCAAAGAGATTGATTTTTTGCCCTTCGACTGCGCTCAGGGCAGGCAAAGCGGGCGTGGTGACCTCAAATTTTACAATCTGACCGCTATCCGCTCCGGTTTCGCGTTGCTCGTAGCCTCTGACATCAAAACTGCCGCCTATGCCCAGTTGCTCACCTGCTATGAGAGGGCTGTGACTATGCTGACCGATAAGGATGGTTTGTAGTAGCCATTCTTTAACATTGACCGAAAAATTGCTGCCATAGCGCAACAAATCCCAATTTTGCTTGGCATTAAGGCGAGCCGCTTGATAATGTGTCTGGGTATTGTGCCCGCCAAAGTCAGTATTGCCCACCCATTGCACATAATAGCCGGTATGGGTGTTTTGCCAGGGATACTCGCCTTTATATAGCACACTAAACGGCGCACTACGGACATTGGCTCCCACTTGGATATTTTGAAATTGAATGTCATTGATGAAATAACGATTATCAATGCCAAAATCCAGACTATGTTCGTATTTGCCCAGTTTGGGTAAGAACTGCTGATAATGGATGCCATACATTTCACCCGATCCGGTTACCGTTAAATCGGTTGCCACCGTACCCGTATTAACCGAGGAATTGGCATAATAGGCGCTAAGCCATCCTTTGAGTCGATAGATCGGCAAGCTGTAACTGCCGCCGTATTGTTTAACGGTATCGGCGTGATCAGGGGAGGTCGAATAACTGCCGTTGAGGATATGATCCAAGCCCCACAAGTTGCTGTATTGCAGTGCGCCGGTCAACCGGTAATCACCCGAACTGGTCGTGCCGTAATTGTTGGCAATTAAAGTCGCCTGATAGGGACGGTGTTCGGATACAGCAACATTGGCATCTAATTTATCGGTAGTTTTATTGGCTTTAAAGGTTATTTGTACTTGTTTCGAGGGATGCTTATTAGCCACTTTAAGCGCTTCGGACAAATCCTGTGTATTGGGTGATTCAGACTTATTAAGAGCGGGTAAGCTGGCAATGATGTTGTCCCGGCTAAAGTACTTATTGCCGGTCACGTCTATTTCACCCAAGGCGAAGGAGATAACTTGCAGTTTTACATCGCCGTTAGCTAGAGTTTGCGGCGGCACAATAACCCGATAAAAGGGATGGCCCTGTTCGCGAATAATCTGTTCGAGCGCCTTACTGACTTTCTGTAACTCTTTAAGCGTGTATGGCCGGTTTTGTAGCGGCTTAAAATAGTCGTCAAGAAACGTTTGAGAGAGCGGTGAAAAGCCTTCAACCGAAAAATGCTTAACGTTAAATTCGAATTCCTGCGGCGCAACAGCGGCCACACAAAGCGCTTGGGGGATTAAGCATAAACCGGCAGTGATTACAATTAATCCAAACAAGCGGGCAGTAATCCAATGAATTTTTTTATCCATTTTTTGTTGTTTTTTCATGACTTTTTTACGTTATGTAGCCGAATCATTTCCAGCGTTATCTGTATAGAGATATTGCAGGGCAACGCCTCTACAGTTATATTATTGTACAATTGCACTCTTCATCTTCAAGCAAGTAGTCTTCACCTTCAAGTAGGTAGTCGGCATCATCGTAGGATGATTCGCCATCAGGGTTTGCGTCTTCTTCACCTTCTTCTACTATTGCGGTGTGTTTACCATCGTTAGACTCAATGGTAACACTCCCTCTGTTAGCCTTAATAAACGTACCTCCTTCAAAATGCGTATCATCATGGGCGGGAGGCTTTTTCTTAAACACTTTCTTGGGGTCGGACTTATCTTTATCCGGTCTGGGTTCAGGGGGCTGCGGTGCATCCGGCGGCGTGAGAAATACCAGCGGTATTTGATTTGGGCCGGGAGTGTAGCTGCTACTTCCCTCTGGTACATCAACTTCTCCCGCTTCATTACGCACAAAGGATTTTCCCTTCCAGGTGCTATGATTAAGACTTTTTCCGTTTGTAGAGGTATCCGTACCCGTGCCTCTTATGCCAATAGTGGCGACCGGGGTGTCCAAGGCAAAGGCATCATGGTTGTTATTGCCGATACTGCCGGTTAGCGCTCTTAGACCTCCTGCTGTTAAACGAAATAAAATCTGGTCTTTTTTGCCGTTAACCTGGTAATTATATTGTTTAATATCCATTTCACTGTCGGCTTGCAGAGTTACTTTTTCACCATCGGGAAATAACAAAAGCGCATAACTATCTTTTTTACTACGAATGGAGTCGGAGTTATACAAGGGTTTGCCCAGTGACAGAGGGCGCTCTTTTGCGTCTTTGTTAGCA
>CAZAUB010000030.1:4281-11927 GCA_964488195.1 uncultured Methylobacter sp.
GGACTGGCTGTCATAATGATCAATGCTGAAGTTACTATTTGGGCGCACGGTAACCTTTGCTCCATCGGTAAAGTCGATAATCACAAAACTACGCTCGGTGGTCTGGATATTATCGCCTTGAAAAATCTGCGTATCTTTACCGAGAATTCGGGGTGCTGCTCCCGGTAATTGGGCGGCATTACTGCCCTTCACAAAGCTGATATGTCCAACGACTTGAGGCGCCGCAGAGACGGGCAGGGCAACGATTAACCCTATCGACAGGCTCAGGACAGGCAAACACAGCCATAAGCCATAATTTTTAACAACTTTAGTTGTTTGAATAGGCATGGTCGTTATACTTGAAAAGAGGATGAATGGATTATCATTGAGTACACTGCTTAAGTGTTGTGTCGTCTGTATATCCATCAACGATTTTATCAGCAAATGGCGACCACCATGATTGGGGCGTTGTCCCCAATACCCCTGCGGTAGTAATATTTATCAAATTCGTTAAGGTAATGTTACTTGTATTGCTGTATAGCAGGCCGTTGCCAGTCGAGGGAATGCTAATGCCTGTGCAACCGGTCGCGAATAGGCAGCCATAAAGTTCAAATGATGAAGTTAATCCATTCAAAAAGTTACCAAGTGGATTGGTTGAATACACCAGCCAGCGGCCAGTACCGGAAACATTGAGTGCTCCAGCACCCACATTGTTAATGTAATTGCCGCCAGTGGCAGCGAGTATCAAGTTCCTGTTTAATCCAGCAGAGAGTGCCTGGTTTTGGATAATATTGCCACTCGCCAATAATGTCATATCACCCCCCGCTGTGATGCCCCCAGCGCCGATAGTTAATGAGCCGTTGGTAGTCAAATTTACGTTACCATTTGTTGCGATGCCATTAAGCGCGAAGGTGTTATCAGCCGGTTTCAAGGCACCTACGGCAAGGCTGCTGCCTGTAAAAAAGTCAAAACTACCCGTGCCCAGACTCAAATCAGCAGCAACTGTACTTATATTGTTGCCGCTATTCAGCAATTTTACCGATCCGCTGGTTTTTAACGCTAGGCCACCTCCATTAAGATTTGCCCCGGTCAGTTGATTGATGCCTACGTTAGATCTCAATCCGATAGTGTTGGCAGAAGGCACGGTAATGCCACTTTTGCCATCTACAGTGCCTACTGTCAGCAGGTTGGAAGAGTAGTACAGGAAATCACCATTTGTGGCTTGACCAGCAATTACTCCGGCGGGATTGGCCTCGGTTAATTTCACTGAAGTTCCTGATAAACTCAATCCAGGTAAGGCGGCGATTGTTGATCCAGCCGTCTGAGTAATGGCGCCGCCGGAAGTTAGGTTTAAGGCTTTAGAAATATTCACCAGTGTCAGTGCTGACGTGATGTCGATGGCTCCGCTGGTGCTATCGCCTATGCGAAGAATAGGTGTTGTGATGGTATTTAACTCGGCATTACTCAGTTCAAGTGTGTTCGCTACGGCGTCATTAGTACTGCCAAGGTTAATGGCGTTGCTGCTCAATAGACTGACTGAGCTAGTGCCATTGATTGTGCCGTTGGTCAGCTCCATTTTACCGGCCTTAAAAAAAACATTGGCCGCGATTAATGCGGCGCTATTTTTTATAGTGTTTGTGGCGCTTAGAGTAAGATTTCCGCTATTAAGATTAAGGGTAATGGCAGCAGCGATGGTGATGTTGTTATGGGCGGTGAGGGTGAGTGATGCGGTATTTGTAAGATTGGTTTTGACGATGGACGCATTGACCGTGATGTCGCCTAAGCCAGCACCACCAGCCCCCGTTTGCAATGTTACGCTGGTGCCAGCGTCCAGCAGGCCTACAATGGTGGCAGCAGTGACGTCGGTGGTAGTATTAGTCGACTCGAACATCCCCCCCGTATTCACTACACACCCCCCCGTACAACCGTTAACTGTTAGATTATAAGGGTCAAGCAGCCATTCGCCGCCCTGACCATTAGGCGAGGAAGCATTGATCCTAATACCCGTCATATCCAGCCAATGACCAGAGGTTTCGATAAAGCCGCCGTTACCGCTCAGACTGCCGCCTATGGCGCTGATGTCGCCGTAAACGCGGGTGGTCTCATCCGACCAGACTATGACCTTGCCGCCGTCGCCATTGGTTTTGGCGTCGGCTTTGATGGTTGTGTCCATGCCCACATAAGTCGCTTTAGCATTATGGACATCGGGGTTTTTGCCCTGATAATCACCGCCGATTAAAACTTGCCCGCCGCCGTTTTCACCGCTGGCGTCAATTCGCGCTTGATCCAGTACGCCAACCCGTTCACCAAGCAGCTCTATGGTGCCGCCTTTGCCGATTTGGCTGGCCTGCGCTTCGATTGTACCTTGTGCCAAGGTGGTACCGGTTTTACTGTCAATATGGATAGTCCCAGCATCGCCCTGACTGTTATTGGCCGATATTTTGCTGCCGGTTGCCAAGGTTATATCCTGTTGCGCAACCAATTGAATATGACCTTGTTTATCTATTTGGACACTGTCGGCATTGATTTCACCGCTGTGTGTGATGGTGCCGGCAAAAACGTTGATTGCGCCGCCTTCGGTTAGCAGTTTACCCAGGTTGAGTACGCTATCGGCGGGCGCCTGGATTTGAAAACGAATGTCCGGGTTATCCAGGTTGGTAATGGTCAATTCTTGTCCGGCTGCCAGGGTAATGGAGCCGCCATCGCTTTGGATAATGCCGTTGTTTTCTATTTGCGGGGCAATCAGAATAATGCTGCCGTCTTTTCCGGCGCGGATAATACCCTCGTTGACGATGTTTCCGGCGCTGGAACCTGCGATAAAATGATAGTTACCGTTCAGAAAATCCTGATCGCTCAGGTTAAGGCTGGAGGCAATCAGGCCTTGGGTATCAACCATTGAACCTGCGCCGAACACGATGCCGTTAGGATTGATTAAGAAGACTTTGCCGTTAGAGGTCAATTGTCCCAAAATGTCACTGGGGTTCTGGCCGATAATGCGGTTTAGCACCGCGCTTTGACTGTTCTGCTGAATAAACTGGGTAAGCTCGTTTTGGGCGATGCTGAAATTTTGCCAGTTGATAATCGCATTGGGGCTGTTGGTGACGGTCGTCACTCCCGGCGTAGCGGTATCGATGCTGACTTGCCCGCTGACGATCTGTGCTCCGTCCGGGTTGGCATAAGAAAGAGCAGGGTAGAGTACCGTTAAAATAGCTAGATTAATCACGCGACGTAGCGACAGGCTTGCGCTAAACGATGACTGACGGTGTGCTGACTGTTCTTTTGTGTTAATTTTCATCGTCATAAAGCTTACGTTGAATATATTTTGATTATACGTATTAATACATATATCGGCTGTTAAATCAATTCCTTAGCTTTAGTAGTAAAAATATTAGCCAGCTGACAGAGTGTCACTTGCTGGTATAAGTGAATGCGCCATCCCAATCGGTTCCCGGAGGCGATTCAAGGTAGTAGGCTATCCGCTCAAGATACTTTGAGTATAGTTTGTCATGTGGATATTGCTCTGCTAATCGCTCAAAAATGACTTGTGCAGCCCCCCATTGTTGCTGTCTATAGCTGTGCAGGCCCTGATTCAATAAGTCGAGAATCTGCAATTGTTCGGAACTGATATCCGCTGTTACGCCCAGCGGTTCATAAATGGTAATGGGTTTGTGCTTGCCCTTGACGCGTACTTTGTCGAGTTCCCGGTAGGTGAACTCCGGGGCCGCCAGAAGGGTGCTTTCACTGACGATCATTTTTACGCCGTATTGCTTGGTGAGTCCTTCCAGACGTGAACCTAAATTGACCGCATCGCCCATCACCGTATAAGCGATGCGAAATTGGGAACCCATATTACCCACACTCATTTTTCCGGTATTAATGCCTATGCCTATGTCAATTTCCGGCCAGCCTTTGGCTTTAAATTTCTCATGAATTAACGTTAAGGTTTGCAAGATTGCCAGACCTGCTTTTACGGCGTAGGCGGCATGTTGCGGGTTGTGCATCGGAGCCCCCCAAAAAGCCATGATCGCATCGCCGATATATTTGTCGATAGTGCCTTTGTGTTCATGAATGACGCGGGTCACCGGCGTTAAAATGTCGTTAATCAGTTCACACAGTTCCTGCGGCTCCATGCCTTCAGAAATGGTAGTAAAGCCCCTGACATCGGAAAATAATACGGTCATTTCCCGGCTTTCGCCTTTTAATGAAAATTCTTCATCCGAATGGCTCATTTGCTCTACCAGTTCAGGCGGAATATATTGGCCAAACATGTTGCTCATTTGTTTTTTCTTTCGGTTTTCGAAGAAATAACCAAAAAATATTTGGATACCGTATAGCGCAGTCAACAAGGTAATGGGGGTTGCCAGCATGGTATCGATGTTCCAAATGGCCCAACAGTAAAAATTGAAGGCAGTTCCACCGACCAGCAATACGCTGAATATAATGGCGGATAAAAATACCGGTACGCGGGGAAATATAAAGATGGCCAACAGGCAGATCAACAGTAATTCGACCAATTCAACCCCAAGGATATTGCCGGGTCTGGATTTAATGGTTTGATCGAGCAAGCCGCTGAGAATATTGGCGTGTATTTCCACGCCGGCGTAGACGTTTTGTACCGGCGTTACCCGTAAATCGAGTAAGCCCGCCGCCGTCGTGCCTAGAATAACAATTTTGTCTTTTAATGTTTCTTGGGTCACAACACCGTTAAGTACATCGGTTGCCGAAACATAAGGAAAACTGCCTTGCCGTCCCCGATAAGGCACCAAAAGAGTACTGCTCTGATCAACAGGGATATGAAAATTTTCAACGTCCAGGCCTTCCAGCTGACTATCGGCATTGCTTTTGATTTTGCCATAACCCTCGCCGGTAATAAATTTAACCTCCGGCATGTCCAGCAAGGTTCTGAATAGTGCCAGCGACAAAGATTCATAAAGCTGATGGTTATAATTGATTAATAGCGGCAGTCTTCGATAAACACCATCCTCGTCGACATTGGGATTGTTAAAAAAACCTGCTGACATTGCCGCTGTTTGCAGTTTAGGCAAGTTAGCGGCATAACTTTTTCCCTGGAACAGTAAAGAGTTGAACGGGTGTTCATTTGCCGCCGCCAAAGGTGTCGGCAACATACCCACCTCTGGAGTCTTTTCGGCTATATGACTGATAATATAACCCAAGACCACAGGCCGATTTTCCAGGCTTTTGGCAAACATGTCGTCGTAAGATAATTGCGGGCGCATCGTTTCAAGCGTCGATAAAAAACCAGCATCCTTTTGTAGCGGGCCGGATGCCAGTTTTTCCAGTAACTCTACGCCTCCACTGGTATCCGGCTCGGAAAAAACCACGTCGAAACCCAGTAACTTAACGTTGTAATAATCAAACAGCATATCCACCAAATAGGCCAGTTTATCCCTGCGCCAAGGCCAACGGCCCTCTTTAGCCAGACTTTCCTCATCTATATCGATAATGACAATGCGCGGATCGACGGTGTTAACAGCCGTTGTCCGCAAGCGCAAGTCGTATAAAATATTTTCCATGCGCTGCAGGGTTGGAATATGCAGCCAATGTGCGGTGTGCGCCATGAACAACAGCGTGATCAGAGTACAGGCCAGAAAACGATAGGATTTAAGCCATTTATTACTGAATTTCATCAAATCAGCCGAGTTGAACAGTATTAGTGAGGCGTGGGAACGAGAAATATTTAACCGCAAAGTCACGCACAGTTGCGCAAATTTTTCTGGGCGTTACTTTGTGGTAATATTTTTTTTATTTAGTCAATGTCGATTTGGCAATCATCCAGAAACTTTTCAGCATATTTTCTATAGACCTTCTGCTCGATAAATGCGTCATACAGATCGGGATCAATATGCTGTTCTTCTTTCATTTTCTTTAAGATAAACAATGCTTCGGAAAGTTTTTTTCCTGACTTATAAGGCCGGTCTTTTGCTGTCAATGCCTCAAAGACATCCGCAATGGCCATTGCCCGTGCCGGGACGGACATTTCTTCACGACTAAGTCCATTTGGATACCCCTTGCCATCCATGCGTTCATGATGACCGCCCGCATATTCAACGACGTGTTGTAAGTGTTTGGGAAATTTAATAGCTTCCAGCATGGAAATGGTAACGTTGATATGGTTGTTGATAATTTTTCGTTCCTCCGAGGTCAGCGTACCTCGAAATATGCTCAAATTGTAGATTTCTTCATCGTTTAATAAGGGGACATCGACATTGTTTAGAGACAATGTAAGCTTTTGTAACGACTGAAGGCGGGTAATGTCTGAATCTGACATTGCTTCTCCTCCGGTATTGCAGCAACGGAGAAATGCCAAGTCATTATCTAATTGGATAATATTGGCCAGCAAAGTTTGTTCCAGTTCTGGTGACGGGGTCTTGTTGTCTGTAGGAGCGATCCGGCAGGTCGCCCTGGCAAGCTGCTGTTTAAGATGGGCAATTTCCATATCGCGTTTGAGTATTTCAAAGCGCGCTTCCAGCAAATGAATGCGGTCAAAAATGGTTTCCAGCTTTGTCGCCTTGTCAATGACGTACTCGGGTGTGATAATTTTGCCGCAGTCGTGTAACCAACTCGCGATAGTGAGTTCGTAACGATCGGCCTCGTTAAGTTTAAAATCCTGCAAATAACCATGGTCAGTATCATGTGCTGCTTCCGCCAGCATTGAAACTAATTCCGGGACACGGCGACAATGCCCGCCGGTATACGGCGATTTGTTATCAATGGCAGTAGCTATTAATTTGACCACCGATTCAAACATGTTTTCCAGGTCGGTAATCAGCTGCTGTTTTGTTAAGACGGTTGCCGCTTGTGAAGCCAATGCTTCAGCAAAACGTTGCGAGACTGGATCGAAACTGACAATTTCCTTGGTTTCAGGATCGATGGCGTTAATCAGTTGCAGGATGCCGATGATCTCACCTTGGTGATTAGTCAAGGGAATGGACAGGAAAGACCTGGAGCGGTAATTATTTTTTTTGTCGAATGCCTTGGTGCCGGAAAAATCGAATACACTTGCATCATAGGCATCATCAATGTTGATGGTTTTGTTGTTATGGTACGAATAACAGACGACATTCTTAAGGTTGGGTTCCCCATTTTCTCCATACAGTGGGATATTCGGAATAGTAATAGCATTTCCTCCGCCCCCTAGGTAAATACCAAGACTATCGGAACGGATGATTTCTATTTTAATGGTGTTACCATCAACCCGGTATATCGTCCCTCCATCTGAGTTAGTAATGGATTTTGCCCCCAGCAGGATTTTTTCCAATAATTGCGTAGTATCCTTTTCGGCGGAAAGCGCAATACCGATGTCAGTCAACTTTTCAACTTGACCGAGGATTTTTTGCATATCGACGGAAAGTTCACTATCAACACCGATACCAGTGATGGTGGTTTTATTGACCTGATTGATGATATTTTGCGTCGTCATGTGCTCAGTGCTGTGATATTGGAAATATGTTCTAAAACTATAGTCCAAGTGACTTAACGACGCAAAAATAAGATGTTTTTGCCAATTATTCAGCCCATAATGAAATAGAACACAGATGACGCGGATTAGGCTGATAAACACTGATTAAAAGTGCATAACAACTTGGCTTCGGCTTTTAAAAATCCGCGTAAATCCGTCCAATCTGCGTCATCCGTGTTCTATTAAT
>CAZAUB010000031.1:0-1392 GCA_964488195.1 uncultured Methylobacter sp.
GGGTATCCGAAAAAATAGTTGCAAGTAGATATTTTCCCTATGGGAATACTGAAAAAAACTGGAAGAGCCAAATGAAAGCCTGCAAAAAGTTAAAAATATACATAGTCAGTCGTATTCCAAAAGAAAACCTTACATGGAAATTGAATAATCGCTCTATTCAACGTCTGACATAAGCTCGCCAGGAAAAATAATGAAGCAGGACATACAAATTTTGTAAGTTATCATTTGTAAGAACGACTAACAAACACAGCTAATTTTTTAGGGGATATTCAATGATTTTAATGGAACGCTTAATAATAGTCACCGCCCTGCTGATATTGAGCTTTAACACATTTGCCGCAGAACCGAACTGGAGCGCTTATGCCGAAGTGTTAAAAAGTGTCAGCCAGGGAACAAAGAACAATGTCAAACTGGCGTTGGTGGATTATCGGGCGCTTAAAGAAAACGGTAAGCTGGAAGTTGCCTACCAGCAATTATCGAATTTCCCCGTTAAAAGTCTCAGCAACAAGGAGGAAAAACTGGCTTTTTACATCAATGCTTATAATATCCTGGCGTTAAAAATGGTTCTTGACCACTGGCCGGTCGACAGCATCAAGGATGTCGGCAGTCTGATCAGTCCCGTGTGGGGCAAGTCCGCCGGCAGTATTGATGGTAAAACTGTATCTCTGGATGAAATAGAGAATAAAACATTACGTCCAATGGATGAGCCGCGCATTCATTTCGCCATCGTCTGTGCCTCGGTGAGCTGTCCTGATCTGCGCAATACACCTTATACTGCGTCAAATCTAAATGCTCAGCTGAATGACCAGGTACAACAGTTTCTGAGCAATGCCGATAAAGGCCTCAGAATTGACGATAATAGTATCCAGATTTCCAGAATATTTGACTGGTTTGAGAAGGATTTTAAACCTGTAGGCGGTGTTGAGGCATTCATTCGCCATTACCGAGCCGATTTACCCAAGTTACCGCTCAAGGATGACATTAACTACGATTGGAACGTGAACGGTATCGCTGCAACACAATAAAGCGTCAATTGAAATGCGGTGAGTCGCGCAGTTTCGGTAAGTGTCAGGCTCTATTGGCGCAAGACTGTATTCAAGACAATTCACTAATCGGCCAACGAGGACGGGCATAAATTTCCAGTCCTTGTTGCTGGCCCGCCATTAAACGCTGACAACCTGCATAGGCAATCATCGCGCCGTTATCGGTACAAAATTCGAGTCTGGGAAAATAGAGCCGGGCATTTTCCTTGGCAACCATTTGGGTCAAGCATGCGCGAATTTGCTTATTGGCGCTGACGCCTCCGGCAACGACCAATCTTTTCAGGCCGGTTTGTTGCAAGGCTCGCTTGCATTTAATGCTGAGCGTCTCGGCAACCGCCTGTTGAAATGC
>CAZAUB010000031.1:1492-11916 GCA_964488195.1 uncultured Methylobacter sp.
GTATTCATGGTGAATGTTTTTAAGCCGCTAAAACTAAAGTCCAATCCGGGTCGGTCGGTCATCGGGCGAGGAAATTTGATCTGCGGCGTGCCCTGTTCTGCGAGCGCGGACAATTTTGGCCCGCCCGGATAACCCAAGCCCAGCATTTTCGCGGTCTTATCAAAAGCTTCACCGGCGGCATCGTCAAGGGATTCACCTAACAGTTGATAGCGGCCGATACCCTCTACCTGTACCAGCAGGGTATGCCCACCGGAAATCAGCAAAGCGACAAAAGGAAATTCCGGCGGATTTTCTTCCAGCATAGGCGCCAGCAGATGCCCTTCCATGTGATGAACTGCAATGGCCGGAACTTGCCACGACCAAGCCAGACTTCTGGCCGTTGCCGCGCCGACCAGCAATGCTCCCATCAGGCCGGGGCCTGCGGTGTAGGCAATGCCGCCAATATCGCTGCCGGTCAATCCGCTTTCCTTTAGGCATTGCTTGATCAACGGCACCAGTTTCCTAATGTGGTCGCGTGATGCCAGCTCAGGAACAACGCCGCCATATTCGCTATGCATTTCGACTTGGCTGTATAAAAGGTGGCTACACAGGCCTTGTTCGGAGTGATAAATTGCGACACCGGTTTCGTCGCAAGATGTTTCTATGCCTAAAACGTACATTGAATTTTTGAAATTTATAAAAGTAAAGGTATAATTAAGGGTTCTGTTTGTTCAGTGGATTGAAATATCCTAACTTTTAAATATTAACATATTCGGGTCATTATAATGCCGTCAGTAAAAATCAAAGAAAACGAACCATTTGATATTGCGATTCGCCGTTTTAAACGCGCTTGTGAAAAAGCGGGTGTGTTGGCGGAAGTGCGTCGCCGCGAGTTTTATGAAAAACCAACCGCAGAGCGTAAGCGTAAAGGCGCAGCTGCTGTTAAACGTCACTTGAAAAAATTAGCGCGCGAACGTTATGCGTTGAAAAACTTACGTCGTGGACGTCCTGCACTGTAAATCTTAAGGTTAATGCGATGGATTTGTTAACAGATCGTATCAGGGAAGATATGAAGGCCTCCATGAAAGGGGGCAATAAAGCAAGACTCGGTGTGATTCGTTTGATTTTGGCGGCCATTAAGCAGGTTGAGGTTGATGAACGCATTGTTTTGGATAATGAGCGGGTTATCCTGGTTCTTGACAAGATGCTCAAGCAGCGCCGTGAATCAATCAGGCAGTTTGCTGATGCCGGCCGACATGATCTGGTCGCCATTGAAGAGGCTGAAATTCCGGTGATTCAGGATTTTATGCCGCAGGCGCTGACCGAAACTGAAGTTGATGCCATGGTTAAAGACGCGGTTGCAGAATCCGGTGCCGAATCGGTTAAAGATATGGGCAAAGTCATGGCTTTGCTTAAAGCAAAAATGCAGGGGCGCGCCGACATGTCGGCTGTGAGCATCAAAATCAAGGTTGCGCTAGCTGGATAGTTTCTTTACTGATCTTTCCCGGCAACTACTCCTGAGTTGCCCTACCTCCTGCATCCGTGCAGTCGTCGGAGCATTGTGTGTCCGGTAGAATCCCTCGCGAGTTTATTGATGAGCTTTTGGTGCGAGTTGATATTGTCGATTTAATCGATTCGCATGTCCCACTAAAAAAAACGGGTAACAACTTTGTCGCCCGCTGCCCTTTCCATACCGAAAAAACCCCCAGCTTTTCCGTAAATAGAAAAAAACAATTTTTTCATTGCTTTGGCTGCGGCGCTAGCGGCAACGCCATTAGCTTTCTGATGGATTTTAGCCATCTTGATTTTGTTGAAGCTGTTGAAGACTTGGCAGGATTTGTCGGCGTCGAGGTGCCCAGAGAATCGATAGAATACCAGTCAGGGCAAAAGAAAGAAGATTTAAGCAGCCTGTATATGCTGATGGAGCAGGTGGCCGCCTTTTATGTGGAGCAGTTGCGCACCGGCGATGAAGGGAAAATAGCCGTTGAGTATTTAAAAAACAGGGGGGTCAGCGGCGATTGTGCCGGTGATTTCATGCTGGGCTACGCGCCTGATGAATGGAAAGCCTTGGCAACCCGATTTGACCAGAAATTATTACTCGAAGCCGGATTATTAGTCAGCAAAGAGGGCGGACAGCCCTATGACCGTTTTCGCGGGCGCCTCATGTTTCCGATCAGGGATAAACGTGCCCGGATTATAGGCTTTGGCGGGCGAGTTCTCGACGATTCTTTACCCAAATACTTGAATTCTCCGGAAACGCCCCTATTTCATAAAAGCAAAGAGGTTTACGGCCTGTATGAACTTCTGGAAAAAAATGCCAAGCCCCAGAGGATTTTGATTGTCGAGGGCTATATGGATGTTATCGCCCTGGCTCAGTTCGGCATTCATTACGCCGTTGCAGCCTTGGGGACGGCGGCATCGCAAGCACATCTTGATTTATTGTTCCGGTTTTCCTCGGAACTGGTGTTTTGTTTCGATGGCGACAAAGCGGGGCGGGAAGCTGCATGGCGAGCGATGGAGTCGGCTTTTTCCAGCTTAAAAGACGGGCGGCAGATTCGGATCATGCTGTTGCCGCAACATCATGATCCTGATTCGCTGGTGCGGGAAGAAGGGGTTGATGGATTCATTGGTCGCGTACAGGCCGCTGAGACCTTGTCGGAGTATTTTTTCGGGCATTTCTCGAATGAGCTGAATCTGTCCGAAATGGAAGGAAGAGCGCAATTAGTCAACAAAGCTAAACCGTATCTGGAGAAATTGCCGGAGAGTGTTTTTAAAGAAATGATGTTTGCGCGGTTAAAAGAACTATCTGGCTGGGTCGGTCTGGATGTTTTGGAGAATGCAACTACACTTGCTCCTAAACAAAGTTCAAAGCAATATCCGAAGATAGGCGGCAAACGGCCTCAGGATAATGGGCGATTATCGTCGGCACGCACTGCAATCGCCTTGCTTGTTCAAAATCCCAGGCTGGCTGAGCTGCTTGAGCAGCGAGAGATTGATTGGAGTGAGCTGGAGTTTCCAGGCGCATCCCTGTTTAAAAATATTTTGCACGTGATTGCCGATAAGAATACGGCAAATGCAGCTGTTTTAGTCGAGTGCTATCGGGATGCCGCTGAAGAAAAACCCATCAAAGCATTGGCTTTGTTGGATTTACAGGTTTCAGATGACAAGATAGATAAGGTGTTTTGCGACGCGCTGGACAGGCTGCTAACTCAAGCCAGGGAGGTTGTTTTGGCCAGATTGCTTGATAAAAACAAGACCAATGGACTGGATGCCCAGGAGAAAGAGCTGTTGCGTAAAATGCTGACAGCCAAATAGTTTCATGTCGGGCTTTCCTGCCCGACACCCTTCGGGTAAATGCAAATCTGTTCCAGACAGATTTGTGGTGCAAAACAATAGAAATTTATAGTATAATTTTTGGTTCGGCGAAGTCAGGTCGAACAGAGTCTTCAGTGAGTAAATGATGAATCAAGAACAACAGCAGTCCCAACTTAAACAATTGATAGCCAAAGGCAAAGTACAGGGTTACCTGACTTATGCCGAGGTTAATGATCACTTGCCCAGTGATATTGTTGATCCTGAACAAATTGAAGATATTATTGGCATGATCAATGATATGGGAATTCAGGTTTACGAAGTTGCGCCGGATGAAGATTCCCTTATCACTGATTCTGCGGCTGTTACTACGGACGATGAAGATGCCGAAGAAGTCGCCGCTTTAGCGTCTGTTGACAGCGAATTCGGCAGAACCACGGATCCGGTACGCATGTATATGCGGGAAATGGGCTCAGTGGAGTTGTTGACTCGCGCAGACGAATTAAAAATTGCCAAGCGCATTGAGGAAGGCCAGCAGCAGTTGGTTAAAGCCATTGCCCGCTCCTGCATCGTTGTTGAAGATTTTTTACAATCATTTGATGATATTTCCGGCGAAGAAGGCAGTATTCGCCTGACAGATTTAATTTCCGGTTTTGTAGATTTAAGCGAGCCAGAGGATTTTGTCGCTGCCCTGCCCGTGAGCGACGATGTTGAAGAGACTGCCGCCGAAGAAGAGCCTAAGGGACTTAATTACGAAGAGGTCAAAGAGAAAGTCGGCGCGCTCAGAAAGCAACTGAAGACGGCTGCCGCCGCAATCAAAAAGCATGGCTATTCGAGTGACAAAACAGAAAAAGAGTTTGAGGCTTTGGCCGACTTGTTCATGGAATTTAAATGGACGCCACAATATTTAAAGAAATTGACGGCTATTATCCCTAATGGCGTTACTGCTGTGCGCGAGCAGGAAAAGCTGATTATGGATGTCTGCATCAATCATGCAAAGATGCCGCGCAAGGAATTTATTACCTCTTTTACCGAGCATGAAGCCAGTTCAGAATGGTTTGATCAGCATTTGAATGCAGGAAGCAAGTACTCGGAAGCGTTGAAAGAACGCGAAAAAGAAGTGCGGAAATCCCAAAAGATATTGGCCGATATAGAGGCTGAATATGGCTTGACCATTAGCGGGCTAAAGGACATTAACCGGCGCATGTCTATCGGCGAAGCCAAAGCAAGACGTGCGAAAAAAGAAATGATCGAAGCCAATTTAAGGCTGGTCATTTCAATCGCTAAAAAATATACCAATCGCGGATTACAGTTCCTGGATTTGATTCAGGAAGGCAATATCGGCTTAATGAAAGCAGTCGATAAATTTGAATATCGTCGCGGGTACAAGTTTTCAACCTATGCAACATGGTGGATCAGACAGGCCATCACCCGGTCAATTGCTGATCAGGCCAGAACTATTCGTATTCCGGTGCATATGATCGAAACAATCAATAAATTGAATCGCATTTCCAGGCAGATACTTCAGGAACTGGGGCGGGAGGCAACGCCGGAAGAATTGGCGGAACGCATGGAAATGCCTGAAGACAAGGTTCGCAAGGTATTAAAAATTGCCAAAGAACCTATTTCAATGGAAACACCTATCGGTGACGATGAAGATTCCCATTTGGGAGATTTCATTGAAGATGCTAAAGTATTGTCCCCGGTTGAAGCGGCAACAATTGCCGGCTTGCGTGAATCGACACAAAATGTGTTGGCAGGATTGACGGCAAGAGAGGCGAAAGTTCTGCGCATGCGTTTTGGTATTAATATGAATACCGACCATACGCTGGAAGAAGTGGGCAAGCAGTTTGATGTGACGCGTGAGCGGATTCGTCAAATTGAAGCCAAGGCATTGAGGAAACTCAGACATCCTTCAAGATCAGAACAATTAAGGTGCTTTTTGGATGGCGAGTAAATAATACATTAGGGCCCTTAGCTCAGTTGGTTAGAGCGTCCGACTCATAATCGGCAGGTCGTAGGTTCAAGTCCTACAGGGCCCACCATACACAAGAAGGCTGCATAGGCAGCCTTTTGTACATCTGGGTTTTACATTTCAGCAAGGTGGTAACGTGAGCAATAATTTTACATTCACATCAGAATCGGTTTCAGAAGGGCATCCTGATAAGGTTGCGGATCAAATTTCAGATGCGGTACTTGATGCCTTATTGGCACAAGATCCTCGTTCACGCGTTGCTTGCGAGACGATGGTAAAAACCGGCATGGTCATTTTGGCCGGTGAAGTCACCACCGATGCCTGGGTTGATCTTGAAGCTCTGGTACGGAAGGTCGTTTGTGACATCGGCTATGACCATGGCGACATAGGTTTCGACGGCCAAAGTTGCGCGGTTTTAAACGCCATTGGTAAACAATCTGCGGATATTGCGATGGGTGTCGATGAAGCCGAAAATCACGAGCAAGGCGCGGGTGACCAGGGCTTGATGTTTGGTTATGCCAGCAATGAAACCGATGTGCTGATGCCGGCTCCGATTACCTATTCTCATCTGCTGGTCAAACGGCAGGCTGAAGTGCGTAAAAATAAAACCTTGCCTTGGCTGCGCCCTGATGCCAAAAGCCAGATTACCTTTCGCTACGAAAATAACAAACCCGTAGCGATTGACGCAGTTGTTTTGTCGACCCAGCATTCGCCCGAAATTGCCACAAAAGCATTGCATGAAGCGGTGATGGATGAAATTATTCTTCCTGTTCTACCCAAAGAATGGCTGCATAAAGATACCAAATATTTCATTAATCCAACCGGTCAATTTGTTATTGGCGGTCCCGTCGGTGATTGCGGCTTAACCGGGCGTAAAATTATCGTTGATACCTACGGCGGCATGGCAAGACATGGCGGCGGCGCGTTTTCCGGCAAGGATCCGTCAAAAGTTGACCGTTCCGCCGCCTACATGGCGCGCTATGTAGCAAAAAACATTGTTGCAGCCGGGTTAGCTGAGCGCTGTGAAATTCAGGTTTCTTACGCCATTGGTGTTGCAGAGCCTACGTCTATCACTGTTGAAACCTTTGGTAC
Organism: uncultured Methylobacter sp.; assembly: GCA_964488195.1. Classification (GTDB taxonomy): domain Bacteria; phylum Pseudomonadota; class Gammaproteobacteria; order Methylococcales; family Methylomonadaceae; genus Methylobacter_A. Next base: position 7,851 of record CAZAUB010000031.1, read on the forward strand.
CGGCAAAATCAGTGAAGACAGACTGGTGCAGATTATCAGGGATATTTTTGATTTAAGACCTAAAGGCTTGATTGCAATGTTGGGATTGCTAAAGCCGATCTACCAAACAACAGCTGCGTATGGTCATTTCGGTCGCACCGAAGACTCCTTTAGCTGGGAAAAAACCGACAAGGTTGACGCATTAAAAGATGCTGCCGGTCTTTAACTAAATACTATACACGGAAAACATAATGAGCCAGCCAGATTACAAAATTGCCGACATTACTTTAGCCTCATGGGGTCGCAAGGAAATCAATATCGCCGAAACTGAAATGCCAGGACTTATGGCTTTACGTGAAGAATTCGGCGCAGCACAGCCGTTAAAAGGCGCACGTATTGCCGGTTGTTTGCATATGACTATTCAGACAGCGGTATTGATTGAAACCCTGACAGCATTAGGTGCAGAGGTTCGCTGGTCGTCCTGCAATATTTTTTCTACCCAAGATCATGCCGCCGCAGCAATGGCGGCAGCTGGAATTCCTGTTTTTGCCTGGAAAGGCGAAACAGAAGAAGAAGCTGAATGGTGTATTGCCCAAACCATTGACGGCCTTGACGGCTGGCGTCCGAACATGATTCTGGATGATGGCGGCGACTTAACCGTCATGATGCACGAGAAATATCCTGAACTAATGGCCGACATTAAAGGCTTGTCCGAAGAAACCACTACTGGCGTATTGCGTCTGTATGAGATGGTTGCTAAAGGCACGTTAAAAGTGCCTGCGTTTAATGTTAACGATTCGGTCACTAAATCTAAATTCGACAACCTTTACGGTTGCCGCGAATCGCTGGTTGACGGCATCAAGCGCGCCACCGACGTGATGATCGCCGGTAAAATCGCCGTAGTCTGCGGTTACGGCGATGTCGGCAAAGGTTGCGCGCAATCTTTGCGCGGCCTTGGCGCAACGGTATGGATTACCGAAATCGACCCGATTTGCGCATTGCAGGCGGCGATGGAAGGTTACCGCGTTGTCACGATGGAAGATGCGGCGCCGCTGGCCAATATTTTTGTGACCGCGACCGGCAACTTCAATATCATTACTCATCAGCATATGGTGGCGATGAGAGATCAGGCGATTGTCTGCAATATCGGCCATTTCGATGCGGAAATTGAAATTTCCTCATTGCGTCAATACACCTGGGAAAATATCAAGCCTCAAGTTGACCACGTGATTTTCCCTGACGGCAAGCGACTGATTATTCTGGCGGAAGGCCGTTTGGTAAACTTAGGTTGCGGTACAGGGCATCCAAGTTTCGTGATGTCCAACTCATTCTGCAACCAGGTTCTGGCGCAAATGGAACTTTGGAGCAATGCAGCGCAATATGAAAACAAGGTTTATATCCTGCCTAAAAAACTGGACGAAAAAGTCGCAAGATCGCATCTTAAACAATTGGGCGTGAATTTGACGGTGCTAACTGATGCGCAAGCCAAATACATCAATGTTCCGGTTGAAGGGCCGTTTAAAGCTGATCATTATCGTTATTGATTAATCATCTCTCTCACGGTTCCCGTGGGAATGCAACCCGTGTCGCTACTGCGATACGGGAGCAATGAGTCTAACCGGTAGCCGACAGAAACCGTGGGAACTAAGTTTCAGCAAATATCTGCCCATACAGTCGATAGATTCCCGTCAGTGAGACCATAAATGCAATCACAAAAAAATCATCCCCAACTATTCAGTTTCGAATTTTACCCGCCAAAAACCGAAGAAGGCGCGGCGAGCTTGCAAATTGTGCAGAGCAAACTGGCAAAACTCAACCCCGACTTTTTTTCCGTTACTTTTGGCGCAGGGGGGTCGACCCGCGATAAAACCTTCACCACGGTCATCGATATTCAAGCCAAAGGCATCGCCGCCGCGCCGCATTTATCCTGTGTCGCCTCGACCAAAGCCAATATTCGCGCGATTCTGAAAGACTATCAGGATCATGGTATTACCAAAATTGTCGCTTTAAGAGGCGATTTGCCTTCCGGCATGATGTCAGCGGGAGAATTTCGCTATGCCAATGAGCTGGTCGAGTTTATTCGCCAGGAAACCGGCGATCATTTCCAGATTCATGTTGCCGCCTACCCCGAAGTACACCCACAAGCCGCCAGCGGCATGGAAGATTTTAAAAACTTCAAGCGTAAAGTGGCTGCGGGTGCCGATGCAGTTATTACCCAGTATTTTTACAATGCCGAAGCCTATTTTCATTTTGTCGATGCCTGTGAAAAAAACGGCATAACGATTCCTATCGTGCCCGGCATTATGCCGATCACCCAATATGCGCAACTATTCCGCTTTTCAGAAATGTGCGGCGCGGATATTCCTCGCTGGCTACGAAAATGCCTGGAAAATTTTGGCGATGACAGGGAATCGATACAAGCATTCGGTCTGGACGTGGTCAGTAACTTGTGTCAACGTTTACTGGAGGGCGGTGCGCCGGGACTGCATTTTTATACAATGAATCAAGCCGCGCCTACCTTGGCGATTCTGGAGAATTTAAAGCGTTAACCGCATGTATTTGCTATGCTTGCGCACATGACTTACTTTCAACCTATAAGATCATTTCGTCCACGAAAAATTGCGGTTTTTAGGTTTGATTTGGTAACTATTCATTGAGGTGACTATCATGGCGCTGGAATCAAAACAACAAGCCGAGTGGATTAGCGAAGAAGCTTATTTACAAGGCGAACTACTTAGCGAAACAAAGCACGAATATATTGACGGCGCTGTTTATGCAATGGCGGGCGCGAGTAAAAATCACCAGCGTATTACAGTGAATGTTCTTAGCGAATTATTGACACAGTTAAAAAACACGCCCTGCGAACCCTTTTCATCGGATATTAAAGTTAAAGTCGGCACAAAATTCTTTTATCCCGATGTCATGGTAGTTTGTAAGGATGACAGCGGCAACGATTATTACACCGAAAACCCCGTTATTATTGTCGAAGTCTTATCAAAATTCACCCGCAGAATGGATGAAACCGCCAAAAAATTTGCTTATCAAACCCTGCCGTCACTAAAAGAATACGTATTAATCGAGCAGGATTTTGTCGATGTCGAAGTCTGTCGCCGTAGCGAAGGCTGGATATCCCATCATTATTTTATGGGTGACAGCGTGACTTTTGAATCAGTGGGCTTAACCTTATCGGTGTCCGATATTTATCAGCGCGTTGACAATGATGACGTAACGTCTTTTGTTGCTTCGCTTGGCCTGCCATAGCAACCAAAGGCGCGTGATTCCTTTAGCCTTTCACCACCCATCTTTTATCCGTGTCTAACAAATCCCTCTCCAATCGAGATCTTTCCGTTTTGTGGCATCCCTGCACACAAATGAAAGATCACGAGACTTTCCCGGTTATCCCAATCAAAAAAGGGCAAGGCGTTTGGCTGGAAGATTTTGACGGCAACCGCTATCTCGATGCGGTCAGTTCATGGTGGGTGAATCTATTCGGACATGCCAATCCTGTCATCAATGCGGCATTAAAAGACCAACTCGATACCTTGGAGCATGTGATTTTTGCCGGATTCACCCATGAGTCAGCGGTCAAACTGGCGGAAAAACTGGTCGAAATAACGCCGGAAGGACTGAACCGCTGTTTTTATGCCGACAATGGCTCTTCTGCGGTAGAAGTCGCGCTCAAGATGAGTTTTCACTATTGGCGCAACCTTGGACAACCTCAAAAAACCAGATTCATCACCCTGGAAAACAGTTATCACGGCGAAACCTTAGGCGCGCTAGCCGTCGGCAATGTGCCGCTCTATAAAGAAACCTACGCGCCGTTATTAATGGACGTCATCACCGTGCCCGGCCCGGACTGTTACCACCGTGAACAAGGAGAGTCATGGGCGGAATATTCCACCCGTCGCTTCACGCTAATGGAGCAGACGCTACAACAGCACGCTGAAACAGTTTGTGCGGTCATCATCGAACCTTTGGTGCAATGCGCCGGCAATATGCGCATGTATGACCCTGTCTATTTAAAACTGCTGCGTGCCGCCTGTGATAAATACCATGTGCATTTAATCGCCGATGAAATCGCAGTCGG
>CAZAUB010000032.1:0-11809 GCA_964488195.1 uncultured Methylobacter sp.
TGGCATATAGCGTCATCATCAAGCCCCGCGCCAATAAAGCATTATTAAAATTGCCGCGTAATATTCAAACCCGCATTGTCAATGTGCTTCAGCAATTAGCCGATAATCCAAGACCGCCCGGTGTTTTGAAATTGCAATCGTCTTTTGATCTTTACCGGATACGTGTAGATAACTAGCGTATTGTTTATTCCATTGAAGACCAACAGTTTCAGATACTTGTTGCTACTATCGGTCACCGTAAAGACATTTACGATTCTCTTTAATCGACAGTGGGGTAGGTTGGGCAACATCTATTCGTTGCCCAATATTTTGGCGTCCGATGATGCGATGGAGGTGGGAAAACCGAAATCCGTTGCCATATTGGTGCATATGAATGTCGGGCATAAACAGCATGCCCGACAGGACTGCTTCATATGTCCACGATATCGATGAGAAAGTGGTCTTTTCTGAGTACGGCTTTCTTGAATTGAATGTTCTTTTCGTGACGGAGGGCATGAGTAATCATTGATCGATCTGATTCAGGCATACGCTCGCCAAATATAACGGATACAATAGTAGATAGAGCAAAATAGCTCATATTCCCACCTTCATACTCTATAATTCGCCATTCTTCTTCATAAGACCAGCATCTTGCTTTCGTTAACCACAATGCATCGTTTGTTTCTGTAGTAGGGGCTAGATCGCTCCTTATTACTTTCGGCATAGAGTCTTCATATTTGACTTGACAAGCAAATTTTCTCAATTTGGTTCCTTCTCTACAATCGTATTCTATACAGAAGCCGCGATGGTGATTCGCGTAGTGTGACCACATCAGTAAGTGGTCCGGTTTGGCGCTGAACGAGCAAATGCCACTCTCTTCATAAATGTTGTCTATTGTTTTTTGAGCTTTCTCAAGAGCATCTTTGTAGTTGGAAGCTTTCTCAAGAGCATCTTTGTATTTGAGATGGTCTTGGGTGTTGTTATTCATCTGACATTCTGATTTGATTTTTTCCATTAACTCTGAGACGTCCATATCCGATCCTTTGTAGTTTGGTTTGCCGTATAAGGATATAGCGCAATCAAAAGGATCGTTGAAAGTCTTTGGCTTTGCCAGCCAAATAGTGCCGTTTATCAGCGATGCCAGTGAGTATGCAGACAGTTCTTGATACTTGTAGAGGTAATCTGGAGGCATCATGTTATTAAGTAAGTTTGTTTAAGAACGATTCGCAACAACGCGAGGACAGGGGTAAGTAGTACTGTCCTTTACTGCCATTTTTGACAGTCAGCCAATTTTAATTGACTTTTTCAATGGCAATGATTTTGATTCATTCTACATTGTTTTGCTGATGTAATGTCTAACGTTTGAAACGCTGTTCCGGTTCTTGCTTTGGAAATCAAATTGTCCGGTAAAATAATTAAGCAAATAAATCCGCGTTCATTACTCTTCGGGAAAATCTGTACACGCTTATCAAGCGATTAACTGGGTCAAGGCTTGAGTTTTAGCTCCAACCATACAGACCCCAAGAGCCAGACCAACATACACAAAAGACTTCGCATAATGTATATTATGTAAAATTGATTGCATAATAATAAGCGGCATAGTTCTTGCGTTAGTTATAGCTCTAATAACATGGAGTCAAAGAAATGGCATTAAAAAAATCAAGTTTCTATCACACCCGCAATAAAATCTGTCCAAATAAAAAACAGGCCGCTGAATTGTTAGGTGTTGATATTGCCGAAATCGAACGAATGGATAAGGAAGGTTCGCCGGTTATGGCTGAACGATATTTGCTGTTATGGGATAGAAAATATATAGGTTCACCGGGATGGGATGGTTTTGTGTTTAGTCGCGGTGCGTTGATTTTTAAGAAAAAAAGATGGAGACCGGAAAACCTTCTTCAATTACGCTGTGATGCTGATAAGGTCGATCAGCTAGAAGCAGAAATATATAGACTTCACAGTTTTTCAGGTTTGGTGAAAATTTCTAGAATATTGATTTTGAATAAGTTATCTAAGCGGATATATCGATAAGTTGATTTGAATGGCTTGAAAAAAAAGAATGGAAATTAAGCAAAAATACCTTCAAAACCACCTTACTTTTAAGGGTTAATTGCCGCAATAGCAAAGCCTACCCCGCTACTTTAGGTCAACATGTATCAAACCTTACCATACGCCCCGAACATATACCAATTCCAAAAGATTAAATGCTTTTAAAATCACTTATTTAAAGCTTCATAAGCTTTCCTAGCCATTATGAACTCGTTGGCGCAATGAACACGCATAGCGTTATTTTGCATATCGTGACACTCTGGAGGTTTTTTATATTGGGCCTTAAAGTCAGCAACCCCGTCCCTTGCTAAAGTATAAGCCTTTCCGCTTTTTTCTCTTATTAACTCGCTTTCAACGCTTGGTTGCCGTGAAAGGACAGGAGCCGCCAAAACACTTTCAATATTAGATTCACCACCAGGAGTAAATATTAACGTCAAAACATTTCTATCCTGCGTCATACGGAAAAGCTTCAAATAATTCATCCCAACAAGTACTTCGTCAAGATGATCAGTGACAGAAGCATCAAAGTTTCTTATCTCCACATTACCAATCTTTAAGCTATTTATGCGAGTCAGACGATTAACGGCAAAACCATTCGCTGTAGTTGCTTGAACCGCTTTACCGAGAGGCAGCCTTGCGGAATAAGCCATTTCTGTCGGAACAACTATTTTAGTAGCCCCGGTATCAATAAGAAACGGCATCGGCACATTATTAATTAAAACCGTCCCTCTATAATGACCATCAGAATCAGCTTGAATTGAAAAACCAGGAATCACGTTGAGCGGATTCGCGTTACTTGGTTGAGCAATAGCGGTAGACCCATAAATAAGAAAGCCAATAATAAACGGCTTTAGAAAGTGTTTAAGTTTATGCGTATCATACCTTGACATGTTCGCTCCAACGAGGATTTTAGAATGATTATTTACGTTAGTATGCTATCACCACGAGCTGAAAAATTGAAATTGTAAATTGTACGTTACCTAAACGGGACTGCTTCCCTGTCCCTATCTGTATGAATTACACGTTTAAAGCGGCTGTATAGAGTGGTGAATGGCGCAGCCGGTTTTCTTTCGTTGCGGTTATTTTCAGCCTTGGCTTTTGGGCCATTTCCACGCGCAGCATGGGCGCGAAGCGCCACTAATTGACAAGGTGCATGGCCTTACGGCCAGTTGCTTTCGCCGCGACGGCTACGCCTATCTACATGCTGGCCTCATCAGTAGCCGGAGAGGTCAAAAGGGTTATTCAGGGTAATAGCTATCATCCGTTATTTGGGCAAGTGACCAGGGACAGTGTTCAGGAAATACGTTTTTACTGATCTTGGTTTCTCTTGATGCTTGGATGGTGGCAAGGTAATAAGCGTCTTTTATTATTTCCTCTAATGCCGGTTTAAGGCCAGGGTTTTCTTTTAGTGTTTTGATGAATTGTATACGCTGTTCATCAATAGACAATTCCCAACTCCTACCACGCCTTACCTCTTGATACTTCCATTTAAGAAGATGGAGCAGTAACACGGTCAACCGGCTTTCGAGCTCGCGCTTTTCACTTCTTCCCATGGTTTCCACCTCCTCTATTAGATTTTCAATGTCTAAATCTGTTAAGCGCCCTGCCCTCAGCAATGCCGCCTGCTCTTGTGTCCAGCCGTAAAAGTCTTTGTCGTAATTAATCATAAAACACACCTGATTGGCTTTAAGTTGTAATGAGTATAACAGGTTTTCAAGAAATGTAAAGCTGAATATGATAATTATCATAATATGATATTATCGTAATATGATATTATCATAAATGTAATATCATAATTATGATAATGTGCTTGACAAGCATCCTTAACTATGAAATAATGTACCCGTCATCAAAAATTAACCAGGGGAATAATATGAACAACATCAGCCAAATCAGCAAAGCTAAACGACTGACCGAAGAAGAGGTACACACGGCCGCCGAAGAACTGCAAGAATCAGATATAAAAGTAAGCAGTATCGAAGTTTATAAATTCCTAGGCCGAGGATCTCTGACAACCATTACAAATTTTTTGAAAACTTGGCAACAAGAAGAACAAATAAAAACCCTGCCCGCTTTGATTACGCTACCAGAAGCCCTGAAGAAATCAGCTGAACAAATGATAATTAGGGTTTGGGCAGAATCCCAGGAGCTGGCAGAAAAGGAAATCAACGGCCAGCGTGACGCGTTGCGTCAAGCTGAAACCCAGGCCAATGAAAAAATTTCCGAAGCTGAAGCATTCAGCGAGGAACAATCTAAACAGATCGAAGCGTTAGAAACTCAAATAGAAGCCATCAAAAGGGATAGAGACGAGCAGCACGCTGACTGGATAAAAACGATTGAAAAAGAGCAGGAAGACAGACATCAAGCCGTTATGAAAAATGCAGTATGCGAACAAAAACTTCATGAAGCTGAGAAACAATTCAATTATGTTAATGGAACATTAATCGAACAACAACAAGCAAACCAAACACTAACCAGCGAAAACATCAAATTAAAAAATGAGCTGGAAAACACTGAAAAAATACGCACAGAAATCAAAATTCAACTTGATAAGTCTGAAGAAAAAATCAAAAAACTTGAAGAAGAAATTACTAAAAACAAAAAATTTGAATTACTAGCCGGCAGATTTGAAACAGAAATTTATAATCTAAAACAGAATGTTACAGAAGAAAAAAAGAGAAGCGATAGAAACTTAAAAGATAACGAAAATCTGAGAGAAAAAGCGGCCAAACTTGAAGGTGAATTAATAGCCTGGAAAAGCATCAAACCAAAAAAAGAAACACAAACCAAAAAGATAGAAGACAAATAATCATAAATCTGACTTTTTATTTATTAATATATCTTGATTTTCACTAGTATTTTTTAACAATTTTCTATCATTATTTTCTTCTCTAAATGGATTGAAAGACCTATGATTTATCTGATAAGCACAAGATGCATAATCAAGATCGATCACCGTTCCCTGTTGAGTGTAGCAATTGCACCGAGGATTATCTGTTTTTTTAGAAAGAATACAACCCACTAAAATTGGCATAGTGCGAGGTTTAGCCATTTCCTTATAAACGGGAGCAGACCAAGGAACACCAGGAACGACGGGCGTATAAGCAGAAAAAAATTGCTCCTTTGTGGTAATTGGTTCAGAACCATTAACAGTTTCACCCGCCGCTGGATCCGGAGCTAAAGCACCGGATCCAGCGGCAGGTAAACTTGTTTCAGAGACATTATCTATTTCACTTCGATTAGCAACCCTTTTTTTTATCCTAATAACCGTGAAACTAATCGCGACAAGAGCGAACATTATGGCGGCAAGCATCACATAAAAAGTAATGGGCTTACGCTTATCTTGCTTTGTATGAATCTCAGCGGATTTGTAAAAATTATAAACATGAGTTGGAAGGCTATAAGATCTTTCAACAGCGGACAAAGTTGATTGAACATTATCACTGACTTCTGACCATTCATACTCTTTACGGCCATTCCACTTGCTCACTAAATGAATATGCCGCGTGACCATAACGCGAACGTCAACATGCAATAACTTAGGCGATTGAGTAAGCAACCAAAAATCTATGCCTGAATGGCGATGTGTATCAAGCAAAGCTATAGAATCCAAAACAGCACCTGGTTTTGACTTCCACGCACGCTGAGCCTCGTCTATTACGATAAGATCATAAGGACGCTTCCATTGATGCCATTCTTCAACAAACAACAAATCTTTAGAGGATTCAGGATACTTAAGACTTTGCTGAAAAATATCATTATCAGAGCACATTTCACAATTAGGGTTACGGCAAAATATTTGCTCATGTGATAACTTAAATTCCTTTATTCCGTGAGCCAATAACCGGCGGTGTGGTTGCTGTACCTTCATTTGAATTAGTTGAGAAACTAACCAAGCGGTTTTTCCAGCACCAGGGCCACCCGTAACCAGCGTAATCAAGTAAGCCCCCATTTTTTTAATATTAACAAACCAATACGTGCAGAAAGAGCACCCGACATTATGCCAACAGCCTGAGAAAAACCGGCAATTGATAAAAGTGAAAAAACAACCGAATTAGTTAAAGATAGATTATCGAAAGAATTGTTAGCCGAATCGACAAAACCATTCAAAAAAGTAGTTACTCCAGCATAAGTGAATAGAGTTATACCCAATGAAGCCATTACCTTGGCGGCTAAAGCAGGCGAAATTGATAGTAAAAATGAACCAAGTAATTTCCACATAATTTAATCCTTAAATGCACCAAGAAGATATAAAGCACCGGCAAAATAAGCCATTGAAATAACAAGAGGTCTAACACTTTCAGCAAAGTCACAATAAGGCTGGTAGCTCATAGAAAAACTTGTAGCATGCAAGCTGATAACTCGTGACGCAGGACAAGAACTAATACTCGTTGTTGGTATCGTTGGCATGTTAAAAGATTGGGTCGGTATAACATCAGAAGATGGAATGGTACCAAAACCATCTTTTTCGGCCTGTATCTCACGCTCGTTAATATCCTTTATGTGTTCTGCAATTGACTTAATATTTTTATGATCAGCTTCTTCATATTGATTCTTTAATTTAGCTATCGCATCGGCCACATTGTTAGTTGCTGTTGCTAAATCAGATTGCGCGGCATTATTTGCATCAATTTTTGTCTGGTTTGTTGGGTCGGCATCAAGCTCTGCTTTTGTTTGCGCCGCGCGAGCTTTTGCAGCTTCTAATTCAGCTTGTAACCTTTTCTTTTCAGCATCTAACCTATCGGCTTCTTCGTTACTATCCGCTGTTTGCGTTTTATTTATACACACCGGCTTTCCGTCAATATAACCATGCGTTTGGTCAGTTGAACAACGAACGGCATCGTTAGCCACACATAAATAAGTACCATCATCGTGCATACCTATTGGACAATTCAACGGCGCATCAGCTAAACACTGGTCATTTGCCGTATTCGCATGGGTACGTCCCGGACAAGCCAAATCAGCTAATATGCAACTATTTGTTGCATTTACGTATTTTTCAGTTGCAGCACACGTCGGCTTTATCTGACATTGCCCCGTCGATTGATTCAATACAGCATAGCTTGCACATTCCCTAACAGCACATAATCCAAAACCATTATCACTTTCTGGAGGAACACAAACAGCTTCCGCTTCGCAAGTATGGGTTATAGTGTTAAGAATCTGACCAGCAGGGCATGATACTAACTCACATAGACCAGTTGTTGAATTGCGCAATTCATAGTCAGAACAAGCAGGAGCACCAACGCAACTACTCACATAGTCATATGTACCACCACCCGGACAAGTGTTAATAACTGAAACATAATCGTAAAGACCACCACCTGGAGGAATTAAACACCCAAATTGTGAACCATATGAGCCAAAGTATATACCCGGAACTAAATCGTTAAGCGGGTCACATGCTGCCTGACCTGTTGAATAGAATACAGCACCGCGTTGATATTTAATAACCGGAGGATAAGAATCGGCTTTTGAAATACTAGAATAACTGATTAAGAAAACCAGAAATATTAATTTGTAAAAATTATCCACGCAGCCCCCGTTATAGCCATATAAACGGCAATCAAATAAAAATCAGGGGTCATAAAGCGCGCCTTAAAACTTTAACGCCAAACGCTAAAGCCCAGGCCAAAACAACCAACCAAGAAACGGTAACAGCATCAGCAAGATCAAGACCGGAATAATTGGTCAAATAACCAACGTCAGTACACGTAGGGTAAATTCGTTGAATCACATAACTAGATTGAGCAGTATTAGACATCGGTTTATAAGTGACAGTCAAATTGCCAGAATCAGCAGTTACAGCAGCAAATGATGTGGCTGCGAACACGCCAACATTGGCAGAATTAAGAGGCAAAGACATTTCCGCAGTAGCAGCTTCGGCTATAGTCGCATAGCAATAACCATCAAATGAATTGGGCATATTAATATCCAAAAAAAAGGAGCCAGCAACGATGAAGCCAGCCCCTTTTTTACTTTAAAAGTTAAAGTGCTTTACGCAGCAATTTGAACGCGTAAATACCAACGATCACAACTAACACGGCAGCGCCAACAGTGGCAGCATCAGCACCAGCATCAGAGATAGCAGTAGTTACTGTTACAGGGACAGCAGCCATTGCAGAACCGACGGAAGCAGTTGTTAAAGCTAAACCAGTTAAGATTTTTTGTTTCATTTTGTTCATGATTTTTTACTCTTTAGTTATGGGATAAATCCCGGTTATAGGCAAATGCCCGGATGATTTCCCTTGTCGATTTTAAACACGGCAGTAGGAAATTTATTGCGCGAAGTGAAACGCCGAGCTTTACGGCAAATACGCTTCAATTCGCTATGTTCTATCATTTGTTTAATGGAGAAACGGGGACAATTGAAACAACGGTTTCAACGAACTGCCCCTTTCCTGTTGCCCTGGCTTCTGTGCCAACCTCGCAAACAACAGCACCGCCAAAGTCAATTTTTTTTAGGGATTCAACTAACGCTGAATCTCCACGCATATCGATACCAGCAGCGCCACGCTGGATGTCTTTTTGTTCCATGCGAGATATTGCATAAATGGTGACATGATCGTAAGGGCGGCCTTCGTATTCGCCTTTTGAATGTTTCCAGCCTAAGATATTTAGTTTCATGGTTGTTTTTCCTGTTAAGTAGTTAATGGGATTGAGGTGATGATTAAGTTGCAACGGTGTAAAAAGTCGTTTTCGTTAAATTCTGCAAAGGTAGAAAAATCCAATGATTTTGGTAGCTCTTCTTTACCAGCAGTTAATAGTTCGATAGCCTTTTCAACACCAAGTATTTGAATATGCGTCCAAATATGTTTACCAAATTGATGCTTGGTTATTTCTATCGATTTTTCAAAGGTAGATTTGATAGTTTTTTTGGCGGTTTTGATAACGTCCTGTATTTTATGAATGTCAGCCAAGGCAGGATAAGCACCGGCTAGATATTGACCAGGACGAAGTAGCACCTCGAAGGGGATTACTCTATCTTGGTTTTTTAGCTCAAGTTCGACCCGGAGCCAGTTAGGATATTTTTCATGAAAGCCATTAGCGAGCTGTAGACCTTTTTCGTAGATTCTTAGGAGCTTGCCGGATTTACGATTACCAATGTAAAGGGTTCGGCCTTTACCGTTTGGTTTTACCCAATTACCGGCTTGCTCAACATTAGGCGGACGGCCACGAGAGGTGAACATATCAGCTTCGTACATATCCAAATAATCATTAACACTCAACTTGGAATTAAAATTGTCAGAAGCAAGATCAACGCGAGTTAAGGTAGCATGAGGAATTGAAATCAAAAGGTCATGTAAACGTTGCTCCCACCCGGGTTTTGAAGATAGAAGACCTTGACCTTTAACGGTGACAGAACAAGTACCATTTTGACCGCCAATACACACCAAACCTAAGCCATTTGAACCTAGATCAAAGGACTTTTCATAAAAGTTCATGCCGTTGGCACGTTGACCAGTAACGCCGAAGCCAAAAACTTTATAAAGCAAAGCAGACAATGAATGCATGTAATCCAAATCTGTTTGAGCCTCGCCGGATTTAAATTTCAATGGCAGATTTGCGGTTTTAAAGGTGAAATTAACCCAGTCAATAAATGAATGAGTAACATCAGAACCTAAGTCTGGTTTGGGCGTGGCGACTATCTTGTACTGACCAGAACGTCCCAGAGAAATGAAATCGAGTTTTTCAAGGGATTGATAAGAAGCCGTATGGGTCTCATCTGACTTTCCCCCCCTGTTAGTGTAAGGGGGGCTTTTCTCATAGACATTTTCTTTTTTAATGTAGGTGTCGGTGTAAGCTTTAAAGTACGCCTGACGTTGATTGTGTTTCTGAGCGTCTATAGTTGCAGCAAGAATTTTTTGCTCAAGTACGCTTTGAGCAAACGGAATTAAGGTGTTAAAGTTTATTTTCTTAGCCATCCAGATCACCGTTGAACTCTTGACTGTTACGCTCTGCTCGCTCAATTAAAATCAGAGTATCTATGTCAGGATTAAAAAATAAGAGATGTAACAGTTCGTTGTAAACATGAATATACTGGTCAATATCTAACTCAGTCGCAGATGCACTATGAACGATCATACAAAACATGTTGAAGTCTGAGGGTTTGTTAGGTTTCATTGTTGCGACTCCAAAGAATCGAAACATCCAGGCGATTCAGTACATGAACCGTCGAATATTTCAGGATAGGAATAAAGGGTAAGCTGACGCATTTGATGAATTTCATCTTGAGCGGCTTCTATAAATCGGGTAAGTCTGCATTCAGGGAACAGCATTAACATTCCATCAAGTTTGCAGGTTGCATCGTCATATGTTTTTCGTAGGTCTTCGCAGTCATTTGGATGGAAAAAATGAACGCGACAGGCGCTAACAATGTCTGATACCGTGATGCGGACTTGTCTATCTGAAATGTTCATTGGTTGCCACCCTGCCCCACAACTTCCGGCAACTGAACAGGGTGGCGGCAAGCGTCGCCAGATAAAAGCGTGATGAAGAAATCGAATTGACGATATTCAGAAGATTTTAGAAAACGGAACCAAACGCGATTGCGTTTCGTTTTTCCGCTCTTTTTACCTGGTATATGGATTGACATTGGCTTGCCTCAATGGTTTGTAATGTTAGGTGTTAAAAGGGTGTTTCATTAAATTCGTCATCTTCCTGATCGTCAACGCCGCAATCATCGTCGTCATCGTCGTCATAGTCTGATCGATCGTGTTCGCCCCAAATGTCTTCAAAGCTCATATTTGTCTAACTCCTATACAAGTGTTTGCGCTAATGTTAGTTTATTAGTTAGTTATATAACTAATTAGTTGCTAGACTAATAAAAAGGTTAGATAGTTGTCAAACTATTTTTGCAAAGGTGAATAAAATGAAAACACTTAACTATTACCTAGAAGCCTGCAAATTAAGAAAGGGCTTAGATACGGATGCAGAGCTAGCGAGCTTTTTAAAGATAAAAGCCCCCTCACTTTCAATAATGAAAAAGGGAGGCGGAGCCAGTCAAGAAACAGCAGAAAGAATAGCAGAAGGCGCAGGCGTTGCGCTCGAAGAGGTATGGTTAGCAAGCCTGATCCAAAAAGAACAAAACCCGCGCTTTAAACATATTTTAGAAAATATATCAAAAATGTCAGGAATCGCGGCAAGCATTACGGTTGCAAGTGTGATAACACTAGCGTTTTCAAGCGCTGGAGCCTTATCTAACCTAAGTTCATTTTATAACCAAGTATGTATATTATGTTAAATTAACAATGTATCTCTAATTATGCCTTATCAAGGCTAGCCCCTATCAAACCTTATGCATTCGGCCATGAAAACGAACGCCCCTCAACGTAATCCAATAGATTTTGATGCTCTCCCAGTTATATTTGCGTTTATGTTACACTGTGAACTTTATTAAATTCATTGAAGCGAGTAAGTTATGGCGACAATTACTTTTGATACACTGAAATTTGTTGAAAAGCTCAAAGCTGGCGGTGTTCCCGAGTCACAAGCTAAGGCAGAAGCCGAAGCTTTGGTAACTGCTTTTTCCGAAGCAATGGACTCACAATTGGCGACAAAATCAGATATTAATCGCGTAGAACGCGAATTATTAGTGCTCAAATGGATGGTAGGTTTGGTGATCGGCGGTATCTCGGCTTTAATTTTAAAAGCGTTCTTTCCTATTTAAAAAACGCTAAAACGAACTTGATTCCGGCTTTATAGAAATCCGATTAAATCCGTTTAATCCGTGTTCCCATAATAAGTAGTCCCACCTAATCTATTGTTTCAACCCAGCGAC
>CAZAUB010000033.1:0-11758 GCA_964488195.1 uncultured Methylobacter sp.
CGGATGTATAGCAGCAGCAGAAACCGAAGAAGAAACCAGAACACTAATGAAAGAAGCGATCGTGTTTCACCTTGAAGGCATGGCCGAAGACGGAGAAGAACTACCAAAAGGACAAACCATAGCCGAATACATTGAAATTGCAGCCTGATAAAATGTTTCCACTTTATTTCCACATTGACCAGCAAAAAACAGCTTTACTCAGTTTAACAGACTAAAAATATCGTTTTAATTCAATAAGTAACGCTGTCTAAAACTCGAAACATGGCTCTTGTAATGTCCTGCGTTGTTGTCAAAACCAGCTTCTCCTTTTGAACCAGAATTATCAAGAAATGTAACTACTCAACAGTTAGAAAATAGAACACAGATGACACGGATTCGACTGATAGACACTGATAAATATAAAATCCGTTTAAATCCGTCTGATCAGTGTCATCCGTGTTCTATTATAACAAGCTTTGTTTATCGCATTCGTTCATTTGTGCTTGGGGCGCTGATTAACTGAACAGCGCCAGGGCCTGCGTGAATAAGTGCAACCCGGCAGTTTTAAAAGCTATGACTGAAAAATGACTGGCCCTGAACATGCCGACAATGCCGACCATAATCCAGAACACGTTCAGCAAGGTATAGGCGCTATCTTTCTTGAGTATCGAACACCAGGAAAGTATCACCGCATCGACGGTATTAAAAGCCCATACAAACAGAAACGGACTCTCCGCGCCCAGCCAACTGACCAGCGAGAAGCTGAAAATGCGCATCAGTACGCCAAGCATTTCGATAAACCGAATATATTCGAGGACGAATGAGTTCAACATGGCGATGATCCTAACTCAAAAAACCGCTTTAAATACAACCCGGTATGCGAGGCCTTGTTTTCAGAAACCTGTTTCGGTGTGCCTTCTGCCACCAGCATCCCTCCCCCGTCGCCGCCTTCCGGGCCCATGTCGATGATCCAGTCTGCGGTTTTGATCACATCCAAATTGTGTTCGATGACGATGACGGTATTGCCGTGATCGCGCAGGGTATGCAACACGTTCAACAATTGCTTGATGTCGTGGAAGTGCAGGCCGGTGGTCGGCTCATCCAGTATGTATAAGGTTTTTCCGGTATCGCGTTTGGACAGTTCTTTGGCGAGCTTTACCCGCTGCGCTTCGCCGCCGGACAGGGTGGTCGCATTTTGTCCAAGAGTGATATAACTCAAGCCTACCTCGACCAGAGTCTGTAACTTACGGGCCAGCGTCGGCACCGGGCTGAAAAATTCTGCGGCATCTTCGACGGTCATGTCCAACACCTGATTGATGGTTTTGCCTTTATAGCGTATTTCCAGCGTCTCGCGGTTATAACGTTTGCCGTGGCAACTGTCGCAATGGACGAAGATGTCCGGCAAAAAATGCATCTCGACCTTAATCACGCCGTCGCCTTTGCAGGCTTCGCAGCGACCGCCTTTCACGTTAAAACTGAACCGCCCCGGCGTATAACCGCGCGAACGGGCTTCGGGCGTCGCCGAAAATAATTCGCGTATCGGTGTGAACAGCCCCGTATAGGTAGCCGGATTCGAGCGCGGCGTACGGCCGATCGGGCTTTGGTCTATATCGACGACTTTATCGAAATGCTCCAGGCCTTCGATCGCATCACAAGGAGCGGGAATCACTCCGGCACGGTTAATCAACCGTGCTGCATGACAGTACAAAGTATCGTTGATCAGGGTTGATTTGCCGGAACCGGATACGCCGGTTACGCAGGTCAGCAAACCGACAGGGAATGCTATATCGACATTCTTCAGGTTATTGCCATGCGCATTGCGGATGGTGATCTGTTTGTCTTTATCTACCGGCGTTAAGACATCAGGCACTGCAATACCGATTTTTCCCGATAAATACTGACCGGTTAACGAGTCTTTATTGTTAAGAATGTCTTCCAGCGTACCTTGCGCAATGATGCGCCCGCCATGCACGCCGGCACCGGGGCCTATATCGACAATATGCTGCGCCGAGCGTATGGCGTCCTCGTCATGCTCAACCACGATCACGGTATTGCCCAGATCGCGCAGGCGAAACAAGGTGTTCAGCAAGCGCTGGTTGTCGCGCTGATGCAGGCCTATCGACGGCTCATCCAGCACATACATCACGCCGACCAAACCTGCGCCGATTTGGCTGGCAAGGCGGATACGTTGCGCTTCGCCGCCGGAAAGCGTGTCCGCGCTACGATCCAGCGTTAAATAATCGAGGCCTACATTGACCAGAAACTCCAGTCGTTCCTGGATTTCCTTGACGATTTTTGCGGCAACTTCGCCGCGTTTTCCAGTCAGGTTCAGGTGCTTGAAAAAGTCCAGGGATTTGCGGATCGGGAAACAGGTCAGGTGGTGTATCGGCAACTCTTCAACAAACACATTTCTGGCCGACACATTAAGCCTCGCACCCTCGCAAACGTTGCAGGGTTTTTGGGACAAATACTTGGCCAGTTCTTCGCGCACCACAGACGAATCAGTCTCATGGTAACGCCTTTCCATATTGGCGATGATGCCTTCAAAGCTGTGGCGCTTCTTTTTGACCGATCCGGTTCCGGTCATGAACTTGAAGTCAATAACCTCATGACCGCTGCCGTAAAGGATAACGGCCTGATGTTCTTTGGACAGTTCCGAAAACGGCGCTTCCGGGTCGAAGTTATAGTGTTTGGCCAGCGAACAGATGATTTGATAGTAATAGGCATTGCGCCGATCCCAGCCGCGAATCGCACCGCCGGCCAAGCTGATGTCGGGGTTATGAATAATCAAATCGGGATCAAAATGCTGCCGCACACCCAGCCCGTCACAACTGCTGCACGCGCCTTTGGGGTTATTAAATGAGAATATGCGCGGTTCCAGTTCGGTCAGGCTGTAACCGCAAAGAGGACAGGCGTAGCGCTCGGAAAACAGCAGCTCTGTCGCATCATCGATGCAGGCTGCAATAGCGATACCGTCGGCAATGCGCAAAGCCGTCTCAAAGGATTCGGATAATCGTAAGGCGATGTCATCGCGAATTTTAAAGCGATCGACTATGACCTCAATGGTATGTTTCTTTTTTAAATCCAGTACCGGCGGCTCATCCAGGTCATACACTGTGCCATCAATCCTGGCGCGTATGAACCCCTGGGCGCGCAGGTCGTCGAGCAACTGGATATGCTCGCCCTTGCGGTCGTTGACCACCGGAGCCAGCAACATCCAACGCTGATCGGGTGCTTGCGAGAGTACATGGTCAACCATCTGGCTGACGGTTTGCGCTTCCAGTGAAGACTGATGTTCTGGGCAACGCGGCGTACCCGCACGGGCATAGAGCAGTCTTAAATAATCGTAGATTTCGGTGATGGTGCCGACTGTGGAACGCGGGTTGTGCGAGGTGGATTTTTGTTCGATGGAAATAGCCGGTGACAGGCCTTCGATATGGTCGACATCCGGCTTTTCCATGATCGATAAAAACTGGCGGGCGTAGGTAGAAAGGGATTCTACATAGCGCCGTTGGCCTTCGGCATAAATGGTGTCAAATGCAAGCGATGATTTACCTGAACCGGAAAGCCCGGTGATGACAATGAGTTGATCTCTGGGCAGGTCAAGGTCGATATTTTTCAGGTTATGCGTTCTGGCGCCACGAATGCTGATCGTATCCATTAAATATTTCCGGCAATTTAAACAACCGTATAATATACGAGCAAAGCCGGATTAACACAAACGGCGTACACTTTCGCAAAATAAGTACGAATAAGATTTCCGATGAAGCTGGATAGCTCGTGCTAATTTTATTGACCCTATCAACCTAAAAACGGCGATTTTATGAATCTCAAAAATCAGTCCAGCCTATTCATGCCGACCATTAAGCGTATTTCAGTCATTACCTTTGTCCTGCTCAGCGTCGGTTGCGCGAGAACTTACCAGGCCAGATACGTTGAAACGTCGCACTTTCTGGATGATTATTCCCTGCTTAAAGATGGCGAAGATGGCGATGCCTTATTAAGCTTCTGGAAAGAAGGCACTAACTGGGCTGCTTATAAAAAGATTATTTTAGACCCCGTCGTTATCAGCAAACTGCCCGATTCCGATCTCAATGACATGACACACGCTGATAATCACAGGTTTAAAGAACTGTTTGAATACAAAATGCAGGAAGCCTTAAAGAAAAATTTCAAACTGGTCACCCATTCCGGCCCCGACACGCTACGTGTCCAATTTGCGATCACCGATGCAGAATCCTCGATACTGCTGCTGGATTTATATACTGCCCTCTACCCTTCGGCCCGCGCCTTATCACTGCTTAAAATGTTGGCAACAGGCACCGAATCTTATGTGGGCCAAGCCAGTGTCGAGGGGAAAGTCACCGATTCACAAACCGGCGAACTGCTGATGGCTTCAGCAGACTGCCGGGCAGGTGGAAAAACTATAATGGGGGCTTTCGACAGCTGGGATGATGTTGAACAAGCCTACCAATACTGGGCGAGTCAATTAAACTACCAGCTTTGTACCAAACAGGGACATAGTGATTGCCCAGAGCCAGAATAAATTTAGTCACGGCCCCATCATATTTTTAACCGGAACCCACACCATGATCATTAATCAACCGCTTATTCTGTTACTTGCACTGACATTCGCATTCCCCATCCAGGCCGAAATCTACAAATGGACCGATGCCGATGGGAAGTCGCATTTCTCCGGGTCAAAACCTGCTAATCCGGCCTCCATAGAAAATCGTAATGCGCTTGAAGTAAAATCACCGCAGCCGACTCCAGACGAAAAAAAGGATCAACCCGTAGCGCCGCAAGTCGATCTTTACCTCACCAGCTGGTGTCCTTATTGCAAAAAAGCCATGGCCTTTCTGCGCAAGAATAATATTGCTTTTAATGCCTACGATATTGAGCAAGATCTTGTTGCCGCAGCGCGCAAAAAAACGCTTGATCCGGGTTATAGCGGCATTCCGCTGGCAGTCATTAATGGCATCGCCATCCGTGGCTTTAGCGAAGATTCCTATCAAGAAGCGTTAGCAAAAAAATAAGGTAATCAACCAAGGCTTATCAATGAACAAAACATGGCTAGGAATATTTTTTTCGGCGCTGCTATGGTCGGGCATATATCCTAAAGATTACCTGACCTGGGCACTTGAAACAGCGCCTGCAATGATTGCCTTTGTTGTTCTTATAGCGACGCGCCAGAAATTTCGGTTAACGGGTCTGGCTTATAGTTTGATCCTGATCCACAGCCTTATTTTAATGATAGGCGGACATTACACTTACGCGGAAGTTCCGCTGTTTGACTGGTTGATGGAAGTATTTAATTTTGACCGCAATAATTACGACAAAATCGGCCATTTTGCCCAAGGCTTTATCCCCGCCATAATCACCAGGGAAATCCTGATCAGGAATCATGTGGTGGTAAATATCAAATGGCTTAATTTTTTCATCATCTGTATCTGCCTTGCTATCAGCGCCTTTTATGAGCTGATTGAATGGTGGGTTGCAATTTTAAGCCGGGAAGCCGCTGAAGCATTTTTAGGCACTCAAGGCTACACTTGGGACACCCAGTCCGACATGGCTTACGCCCTATTCGGCGCAATGCTGGCACTGGCCATGTTAAGTCGCACTCATGACCGACACATTGGCAAGTTAATGGCTGGATCGGTTTAATTGCCGTCGTAGCTCTCGTTTTCTCAGGGGCAACGCAGTTTTGTTATTTGCTATCGTTAAATCGTTGTAAAATAACGCCCATTAAAACCACCCCACACGATCATCATGAAATCGACATTAACCGTTAGCGCTGTTCAGCAGCCCTGCGATGAAGACAGACAAACCAACCTTGATTTTTCTATTGAAAAAATCCATGAAGCCGCAGCTAACAATGCCGACCTGGTGGTATTGCCTGAGCTGCATCTGGGGCCGTATTTTTGCCAGAGCGAAGATTATAATAACTTTGATCTTGCCCAGCCTATTCCCGGCCCGACCACTGAAATCCTGTCAGACGTGGCTAAAAAACTGGGTATCGTCATCGTCTCGACCATTTTCGAAAAAAGAGCGCCGGGGCTTTATCACAATACCGCTGTTGTTTTCGACAAGGATGGCAGTATTGCCGGTAAGTACCGAAAAATGCACATCCCCGATGATCCGGGGTTTTACGAAAAGTATTATTTTACGCCCGGCGATTTGGGTTTCAAGCCTATTGAAACTTCTATCGGCAAATTAGGCGTATTGGTTTGCTGGGATCAATGGTACCCTGAGGCCGCCAGATTGATGGCTTTAGCCGGTGCGGAGCTGTTGATTTACCCGACCGCGATAGGCTGGGATCCTGAAGATACTCCCGAAGAACAACAACGCCAATTGGATGCCTGGATTACCATTCAGCGCTCCCACGCTGTCGCCAACGGCATTCCGGTCATCTCCTGCAACCGTATCGGCTTTGAACTAGCGCCGGACTCGACTGCCGGCATTAACTTCTGGGGCAATAGCTTTATTGCCGGGCCGCAAGGGGACATCATCACCAGCGCCAATGATTCGGAAACCAAACTGCTGTGCTGCACGATTGATAGAGCAAAAGCTGAGCGGGTCAGGCAAATATGGCCGTTTTTGCGCGACCGTCGGATTGATGAGTATGGCGATTTAACCCAACGTTTTATTGATTAATAATTTGTCCACGAAAAACACAAAAGACACTAAATAAATCGAGATATTGTATTGATTTGGCTATTTACTGTTTGAATGGCAACTTACAGCCCTTCTTTGAACTCAGAAGAGCTTTGGTATCTACGAAAAATTTTCGTGCTTTTTGTGGTTTTCGTGGACGAAATAATTTTTCCAGCTTAAAACAAACCCAGAACTCTATCGCTGAGACGCTAATGAAACATTCAGACAGTTCGGACGTTTTTAACCAAATCCACATTGATGTTGCCCGTAATGCAACAGACGATTTCAATTTGTTTCACGACAGAAACAGGTGGCTGCGCATCAACCGCAATCCGTTCAAAGGCCCGATTGCACTCGGCTTTCAAGTGGAATCATTGCTTGAGCACAAGATTTTCCTTCATCGCAAGTTACATAAAGAAAACAAACTTATCAGGGATAACAACCTGCGTTTTAGCAACTACCAGTTTTCTTTTGTTAACGCGGTCAAGCCCGGACAGGTAGTATCGATCGATATAAAAAAGTCTCAGCTTAAGGAAGATCCGGAGACGGTGCTCAGCAACAGGATTACGGTTAAATCGGACGGCGCATTGGCGTTGCTGGGTTACAAAACCGAATCCAAATTCGCTTTGTTTCTGACCAATCCCGATGTTCCCCAGTTTGGCGTCCTCAATCAGCACCCCGACCGGTCTTTTATATCCGGCAGCAGTTATTTCCTGAAACGAAAATATATCACCACCAGCAATGCAAAAAACTTTTTGTGCGGTTCGCTGGTCGATCAGGATGCTTTTTTCGACCCCTTTAAAAATAAAGCGGTGTTCCCGGAAATATTCCCGTGCAGCCTTATATCCAGCGCCTTGCTGGAAAAGGCAGTTATTGAAAAACACGATTTCGAACGCAATCCGCTGGTGTATATGTCTCATAAAATCAGCATTGATCGCACCTACCTTGCAAAGTTAAAATCCGGTGATGCGCTGTATATCTTAATCAGGCAAATCCCCCCGGAAGCTAGGAAAGATGGCATTGGTCACGCCATAGACTCGCCCTATCATTATGAATGTTACGGCCTGATGGAAGATAAAACCATTCTTTACCGGGCGCTGATCTCTCTGGCTCCGCTGGTGCAAATACTGAACACGCTGAAGTAATAAGCCATGTCGGAATTAAAATATCTAATCGGCTATCCTGAAAACGTAACCAGCCAGGTACGCCAGCTAATCAGTAACGATAAACTGGGCGAGACGCTGTTGAAGAAATATCCGGCGGCCCATACGGTCAGGACGGATAAGGCGCTTTATGCTTATACCGTTGACCTGAAAAACGCGTTGCTCAAGCAATCCCAGCCGCTTAGCAAGGTGATTTATGACGACAGGATTAAAGACCTGCATCATGCCTTGGGCCTGCATACCTTTATTTCCAGGGTGCAAGGCGGCAAGCACAAGGCAAAAAATGAAATCCGGGTGGCCTCGCTGTTTAAACAGGTGCCGCTGGAATTTTTAAGGATGATCGTCGTGCATGAGCTGGCGCATTTAAAGGAAAAGGAACATAACAAGGCGTTTTACCAGCTATGTGTGCACATGGAACCGGCTTATCACCGGTTCGAGCTGGATATGCGGCTGTATCTGACGCATCTGGATTTATTCGGCAAGCTGTATTAACCTAAAAACCGCAGCTTATCCACGAAAAGCACGAAAGACACGAAATAAATCGGCACCTTATGTTGATTCAGCTATTCACCCTTTGGGTAGCGACCTTCGGCACACCGCTACGCTGCTCCATGCATTGCTCTACCTCCTGCATCCATGCAGTCGACAGTTTGTTATCTCTTTGAAAATTTTCGTGCTTTTTGTGTTTTTCGTGGACGAAATGATTTTTCTAGGTTTATTTACTCAAACATAATTATGAATTGGCAACCCATTGTTCAACACATCGAATCGGCGACCGACCAGCCTTTTAAGTCGCTCAAAGCCCAGCCGCTGGCGGGCGGCGATATTAATGCGGCTTACCGGTTACAGGCGGAAAACCAGAGTTTCTTTATCAAGCTGAATAGTCCTGATCGGCTTACGATGTTTGAGGCCGAAGCCGCAGGCCTGGAAGCTCTGGTACAAACCCAGTCCATCCGCGTACCAAAGCTTATTGTTTGCGGAAAAACGACCGACCATGCCTTTTTGGTGCTTGAGTATATCGCCTTAAATAACCTGAATGGTCGTTCAGAACAGTTGCTGGGGCAGCAACTGGCGCAGCTGCATCTGCAAAAACAGCCCTATTTCGGCTGGCACCGCGACAACACCATCGGCAGCACTACGCAAGTCAACGGTCAGTATCACGACTGGGTTACCTTCTGGCAAGAGCAGCGCCTGGGCCATCAATTAACGCTGGCGGCAGCCAAGGGTTATGGCGGCCGCCTGCAAACGCAGGGCGAAAAACTCTGTGCCGATTTAAAACCGTTGTTTTCAGGCTACCAGCCGCAACCAGCTTTAGTGCATGGCGATTTATGGGGAGGCAACGCCGCGGCAGACGATCAGGGCAATCCGGTCATTTACGATCCGGCCTGCTACTTTGGCGACAGGGAAACCGATCTGGCGATGACCGAGCTATTCGGCGGCTTTAGTCCTGCATTTTATCAGGCTTACCAAGCCGTTTATCCGCTAGCGTCTGGCTATGCCAGCAGAAAAACGCTGTATAACTTATACCATATACTTAATCACCTGAACCTGTTCGGGCAAAGCTATCTGCATCAGGCAGAAGCCATGATCAGTAAATTATTGGCTGACCTATAAAGAAACTCATGCGGTAGAATAATCAAAACTCCTCAGCATAACGACTAGCCTAACTCTTTAACTATTCGGCGTTTTTTTAATCGGCACAAATTCTCGAAAAGAATCCCATTTTTCTCGAGAAAGCTGCATAATCAAAACTTTTATATTGCGACTGAGTACCGATGAGCCTCAATCTAACAGTACAGCAAATTTTTTCCTGGACTATACAGTTATCTGCCCAGCTGGATTACCAGGCATTAACGCATAAATTTTTAGACATTCTGGCTGAAATTCCATGGATAGATAGCGCGGCCGCTTATGAAATTTATAATCACGAAAGGAAAAAACCGGGGGAAACGGGTACTGTTCACGAACTATTAATCAGACGGTTTCCTTTGGATTTCACCAGGAATGATGAGGAAGACCATAACAACCTAATTGCCGGGCTTGACCATACGACTGACTTGAATCTCAGCACTCCAAATGAATCCGGTTTCTATTCATGGGCTATTTTTTCCATAAGAGGAGGCAGCGGCCCTGAACGCGCGATTCATCTGGAAGGTGCATTTGACCGGGAGATGCTTGATTTACTGGGCAATCTGCGGGAAATCTATCGAAACCTGGTGATATTGCATGACACCAAAGAACGGGACGTGTTAACCAAGCTGCCTAATCGGCAGTCTTTAGATGCCCGTTTATTACAAGTTTGCGAGCATTACAGCGACTATCAAATCATTGATGCAACACAGGAGAAAAGCGCGTGGATTGCCATACTGGATATTGACCATTTCAAACGGGTTAATGATGATTTCGGCCATTTGTATGGAGACGAGGTGCTGCTGATATTTAGTCAACTGATGGAAAAATGCTTTCGTTACAATGATTTTCTATTCCGCTTTGGTGGTGAAGAATTTGTTGTTATCCTGAATTTAACCAGTCGAGAGATGGCTGTAGCTGTCTTTAACCGTTTCCGGGAAGCGGTTGCCAATTACAATTTCCCTACTGTCGGCCGAATCACTGTCAGCATCGGCTTTACGCATGTCGACGGCGTCTCCATGCCCACTACACAATTGGATCATGCCGATAAAGCGCTTTATTACGCCAAAGACAGCGGCAGAAACAGGGTGATTTTGTATGAAGACATGGCTATTATTGTACAAGATAACGACTCTAGTGAAACTGAGTTGTTTTAAACTCGCGCCGCACTCGGCCTCATCAAGCTAAAATCCAGTACCACCCCGCATTTAATGTACGAGTAACGGCGGTCAACTCCAACAAGCACACATCACAATCATCCATGAGAAACAGCTAATGGCCGATATAAAATCTCCAACCGTTTTAAATCCCGGCGTATTGATTCCGGTCAACCCAGCCATTGAAAATTACATGCACGGTTTGCTGCGGCACACCGATCATTCGGTGTTGACCGAGATGGAAGCGCTGGCGCAAAAAAATAACTTTCCTATCATTGGCCGCTTGGTGGGGGTTTTTCTTGAATCGCAGGCCAAAATGATCAATGCCGAACGGGTATTTGAATTCGGCAGCGGCTATGGTTATTCCGCCTATTGGTTTGCCAGGGCGGTCGGCCCGAAAGGCCAGGTAATTTGCACCGATGCCGACTTTCTGAATATGGAAAAAGCAGAGGGCTATCTCAGCACCGCCGGTTTGTGGGATTGCATCGATTTTCGGGCGGGCATGGCCCAGGAGATTTTTGCCCAAACTGAAGGCTTATTCGACATCTGCTATAACGATGTCGATAAAGGCGATTATCCTGCTATTTGGCTTATGGCTAAAGACAGGATTCGCCCCGGCGGGCTGTATATTGCCGACAATGTGCTATGGCGCGGCCGGGTAGCGGTTGATAAATATACTGATATTTTCCCCGGTTGGACGGAGGCGATTATCGAACACAATGAATTAATTTTTAATGATCCTGAATTC
Source organism: uncultured Methylobacter sp. (assembly GCA_964488195.1). Taxonomy (GTDB): domain Bacteria; phylum Pseudomonadota; class Gammaproteobacteria; order Methylococcales; family Methylomonadaceae; genus Methylobacter_A. Next base: position 11,331 of record CAZAUB010000033.1, read on the forward strand.
GACGCGTTTATCAATCCGACCCGTGATGGCGTGATCGTCGCGAGAAAGAAGACGGCATAAAAAAAGATACTCCTTCTTTATAAATAGCATTATGCTACTGCCTTATTCAATGAGTCATGAGGACTTACTATGCCCTATACCCAAGATATTGTAGAGGAACTGAACATTCTGGTTCGCTACAACCTGTCCACCACGCAAGAAGGAATCAAGGTACATAAAACCGCCACCCCGGAAACCATTGCCGCCACCCATCGATTATTCGAAAAAGGCCTGATCTCACAGGATGACGGCGGCTATCTGACTAATCTTGGTCTTGAGACAGCAAAGCAGGCTCAAGCGGTTTTGGATATACTCAGGCCAATCTAAAAATCATTGTTGCGGTTGAATCACCAATCTGTCTGGAACAGATTTGCATTTACCCGAAGGGC
>CAZAUB010000034.1:0-4831 GCA_964488195.1 uncultured Methylobacter sp.
GTCTGGAGCTTTCTGGGTGATGGTGAAACGGATGAGCCTGAGTCGTTGGGCGCGATCGGCATGGCCGGACGGGAAAAGCTGGATAATCTTATTTTTGTGATCAACTGCAATTTGCAACGCCTGGATGGGCCGGTGCGCGGCAATGGCAAGATTATTCAGGAACTGGAAAGCGAATTTCGCGGTGCCGGTTGGAATGTGATCAAGCTGGTTTGGGGGCAACGCTGGGATGCGTTGCTGGCTCGTGATAAAGACGGGCTATTGGTGGCGCGTATGATGTCCTGTGTCGATGGCGATTACCAAACCTTTAAGGCTAAGGATGGCGCTTATGTGCGCGAACATTTCTTTAATTCCCCGGAATTAAAAGCCATGGTTTCCGACTGGTCGGACCGCGACATCTATGAACTGAATCGCGGCGGACATGATCCGGTTAAAGTTTTTGCCGCTTTCCATGCGGCGGTGAATCATAAAGGCCAACCCACCGTTATTCTGGCTAAGACCATTAAAGGTTATGGCATGGGTGCATCGGGAGAAGCACAGAATATCTCCCATCAACAGAAAAAAATGAGCCCCAGTTCGTTAAGTAACTTTCGTAGTCGTTATTCGTTGCCGGTTACTGATGAAGAACTGCATGACCTGCCTTATCTAACATTTGCGGAAGGCTCGAAAGAACTGGCCTATATGCAGCAGCGTCGCGCTGATCTGGGCGGTCATTTACCGGCCAGGAGGACAAAATCTTATGCGTTGGATGTTCCGGTATTGAATGATTTCAAACCGTTGCTGGAAGCCAGCGGTGAAGGCCGCGAAATTTCAACCACCATGGCTTTCGTGCGTCTGCTTAACATCCTGGTCAAAGATGAGCATATCGGCAAACGCATTGTGCCGATTGTTCCCGATGAATCAAGAACCTTCGGCATGGAAGGTATGTTCCGGCAGTTGGGTATCTGGTCGCAGGTGGGGCAGCTGTATACCCCGCAAGATGCCGATCAGCTGATGTTCTACAAGGAAGACAAGCACGGCCAGGTTCTGCAGGAAGGCATTAATGAAGCGGGCGGTTTGTGTGACTGGATTGCGGCGGGTACTTCGTATTCAACCCATAACGTACCGATGATTCCGTTCTTTATTTACTATTCGATGTTCGGCTTCCAGCGGGTTGGCGATTTAATCTGGGCGGCTGCCGATCAACGTACCCGAGGCTTTTTAATGGGCGGCACGGCGGGCAGAACGACGCTGAACGGCGAGGGCCTACAACATGAAGACGGACACAGCCATTTGATGTCGGCAACCGTACCCAACTGCGTGTCCTACGATCCGACTTATGCGTATGAACTGGCGGTGATTATTCAAGACGGTTTACGGCGCATGTATGTCGAACAGGAAGATGTTTTCTATTACATCACAGTCATGAACGAAAATTACACTCATCCCGCGATGCCTAAAGGCGTGGAGCTGGATATTCTTAAAGGCATGTACAGCTTCAAGAAAGGCGCTAAAAAGAAAGCGCCTCGCGTGCAGTTATTGGGTTCGGGCACGATCTTTCGCGAAGTTGAAGCGGCCGCCGAATTATTAAGCAAGGACTGGGGCGTGGAAGCCGATTTATGGAGCTGCACCAGCTTTACCGAACTGGCCAGAAACGGCCAGTCCTGTGAGCGCTGGAATCGCCTCCATCCCACCGAAACACCTAAGCAATCCCATGTTGCGCATTGTCTTGTCAACGCGCAAGGCCCGGTGATCGCAGCCAGCGATTACACCCGCGCCTTTGCCGAACAGATTCGCAGTCTTATTTCCGCTCCTTATACGGTACTGGGCACCGATGGTTTCGGCCGTTCCGATACCCGCGAAAATCTGCGCCGGTTTTTTGAGGTGGATCGCCATCATGTCGTGATTGCGGCGCTAAAGAGTCTGACCGATTTGGGGCAGTTTGATGCCGCCAAAGTGGATGTGGCTATTGCCAAATACGGCATAAACCCTGATGCAGCAGCTCCCTGGCTAATTTAACGGAAGGATACGAAATGGCTTTATTAATCGAAATTAAGGTTCCTGATGTTGGCAATGTCGCAGATATCGACGTAGTAGACGTATTAATTAAACCCGGCGACCAGGTAAAGCTGGAGCAAACTCTGGCGGTGCTTGAAACAGACAAAGCCAGCATAGATTTACCGTCCAGCGCGGCGGGTACGGTGCAGGAGTTGTTTATCAAACCCGGCGATAAGGTCTCTCAAGGGACGTTGATTGCAACGGTATTGGTAAGCGACGAAGGAGATGGCGTTGCACAACCGGAAGCGTCCGTGCAGCAAGCAGCGGTGGAAAAAGCGCCGGAACCCATTTCTCAACCGGCTGTCGCTACATCTGAACCAAGGCAAGAAGTTTCGATTAGCAGTACTTCAACCCATGCGGCCCACGCCACACCGGCGGTTCGGCTGTTTGCCCGCGAGCTGGGCGTTGATATAAACAAAATAACCACCGGCAGCGGCCGTAAAGGACGCATCTTAAAAGACGATGTGAAAAACTTCGTCAAGAAGGTTTTGACGGAAGGTGTAGCACAAAGCGGCAGCGGAATCCCGGCCATGCCGAGCGTCGATTTTTCCCAATTCGGCGCTATAGAAGAACAAAAACTCAGTAAAATAAAGCGGTTGACCGGACAAAACCTGAGTCGCGTGTGGCTGAACCTGCCTATGGTCACTTACCATGACGAAGTGGATATTACCGAGATGGAAGCGTTCCGCAATGCGCTGAATGCCGAAAAATCCAAGGATGATATAAAAATTACCGGCCTGATATTCATCATCAAGGCGCTGGCTGCCGCCTTGGAACAGTTTCCGCAGTTTAATGCGTCATTGTCTGCCGATGGCGAAACACTGATACTCAAGAAATATTTCAATATGGGTATTGCAGTCGATACGCCCAACGGTTTGGTGGTGCCGGTGTTACGCGATGTTAATCGCAAAGGTATTAACGAATTGTCTGCCGAATTGGCTGAAATAAGTAACAAAGCCCGTCTGGGTAAGCTGATGCCTGCCCAAATGCAAGGCGGATGTATCACTATTTCCAGTCTCGGCGGTATTGGCGGCACGGCTTTTACGCCGATCGTCAACGCTCCGGAAGTGGCGATACTCGGCGTTACCCGCGCCAAAATGCAGCCGGTCTGGAATGGCAAAGAGTTTATACCCCGCCTGATGTTGCCGCTCGACCTGACTTACGATCATCGGGTGATTGATGGTGCAGAAGGGGCGCGTTTCATGGCTGCCGTCAAACAGTATTTGGGCGATATTCGCAGGTTGTTACTTTAAGTTTTTAATCAGGGGAATAATATGGATGCTAATCCAGCGATTAACGAATCTACGATGCACGCAGAAGTGCTGGTATTGGGCGGCGGCCCCGGCGGTTATACGGCCGCATTTCGCGCCGCCGATTTAGGCAAGCAGGTGGTTTTGATCGAGCGCTATCCGGCGCTGGGCGGAGTGTGTCTTAACGTCGGTTGTATTCCGTCCAAAGCCCTGCTGCACGTCGCGCAAATCATTCACGAAGTCGACGAATTCGAACAACACGGCCTCAGTTACGGCAAACCGAGCTTTGATATAGACAAAATTCGTACATGGAAAGAAAGCATTACCAAAACGCTGGGTGACGGGCTGGCCCGTTTGGTAAAACAGCGCAAAATAACCTTGATTGAGGGGACGGGGCAATTTACTTCGTCCAGTACGGTCGAGATAAAGACCGAAACAGGTGTTAAAACCGTCAGCTTCGATCAGGCGATTATTGCCGCCGGATCGCATCCCACTAAAATTCCGGTTTTCCCAAACGATGATCCACGTTTGTGGAATTCGACCGATGCGCTGGACTTAAAGGAAATCCCCAAAAAATTGTTGATCGTCGGCGGCGGCATCATAGGCCTGGAAATGGCTACGGTTTACCATGCGTTCGGCTCGGAAATCAGCGTGGTAGAACTGATGGATCAGATCATTCCCGGTTGCGATAACGATCTGGTTACCCCGCTGTACCGGCGCATTAAAAAGCAATATAAAAACATCTGGCTGGAAACGCGGGTTGCTTCAATTGAAAAGCATAAAGATGGCCTGAAAGTATCCTTTGTCGGCAAGGGTGCGCCGGAATCAGCCATATTTGATGCAGTTTTGGTAGCCGTAGGGCGCAGACCAAACGGCAAGCTGGTCGGTGCCGAGTTGGCCGGGGTTAATGTCGATGAGGCCGGTTTTATCGCCGTCGATAAGCAGCAGCGTACCAACGTCCCGCATATTTTTGCGATTGGCGATATAGCAGGCAACCCGATGCTGGCGCACAAGGCTACACACGAAGGCAAAGTTGCCGCCGAAGTTGCTGCCGGTTTAAAAGCCGGATTCGATGCGTTAACCATCCCTGCCGTTGCCTATACCGATCCAGAAGTAACCTGGATGGGGTTGACCGAGAATCAGGCCAAACAACAGGGCATAGACTATGACAAAGCGGTTTTTCCTTGGGCGGCCAGCGGACGTTCATTAAGTTTGGGGCGCAAGGAAGGCTTGACCAAAATACTCTGTGAAAAGGAAACCGGTAGGATACTCGGTGCAGGCATGGTTGGCCCCAATGCCGGTGAACTGATTGCCGAAGCGGTACTGGCGCTGGAAATGGGTGCCGATGCCGAAGATGTCGGTCTGACTATCCACCCACATCCCATGTTATCCGAAACCTTCGCGTTCGCCGCCGAAATGATCACCGGTTCGATTACTGATCTTTATATAAAAAAATAGTAATTCCTGTCCTTACCAACATGGATGTAGGTAAGGAGCGGTAGTTTTAATAGTGGATTTTGCCTTTAGCAATCAGCAGAATTTAAAGG
>CAZAUB010000034.1:4931-6440 GCA_964488195.1 uncultured Methylobacter sp.
TTTTTAAGCAGAACAGCCGAGCATCCAAATGAAAACCAAGATAGTTACTGTCATTGCACTCGCTTTACTCGTCTTCATTAATTTCAGTATTTGGAGTTATGTTAACAACCCCTTGCAATTGCAGCCTTGGACAAAAACCACGATGGGTGTCACCTTCGACCCCATGAGGAAACAGGACACCCCGCAAAGCAATACTTATCCCAGCGAAGCCGATATTGACAGTGACTTAAGCTTGCTTGCCAATAAAGTTCACGCCGTTCGTACTTACAGTGTGCTTAAAGGGTTGGATAAGGTTCCTGAACTGGCCGCCAAGCATAATCTGAATGCGACAGTGGGTGCCTGGATTGATGATAATCTTGAAAAAAACCGGCAAGAAATTGAAACCCTAATTAATCTCAGTCGGCAGAATAATCCCAATATCGTTCGTGTTATGGTGGGCAACGAGGTGCTGCTGCGCAAGAATGTCTCGGAAGACGCTTTGATTGAATATATCCGTGAGATAAAGCGAAACACTTGGCGACCTGTTAGTACGTCAGAAACTTGGGATATGTGGGTTGCCCACCCCAAGCTCGTTGATGAAGTCGATTTTATAGCCGTGCATATCCTGCCTTATTGGGAAGGTATTGCGGCGGAAGATGCGGTTGATTATGTTTTTGACCGCTATCATGAGATGCAAAAAACTTTCCCCAATAAACCTATCATTATTACTGAGGTCGGTTGGCCTTCAGACGGTCAAGCTTTTAAACATGCGACTGCATCGGTATCCAATCAGGCAAGATTTCTGCGCGAATTTCTCAATCGGGCCGATGCTGAAAAAGTCACGTATTATATTGTAGAGGCGTTTGATCAACCCTGGAAAATGTCTTTGGAAGGCTCGGCCGGAGCTTACTGGGGTATTTTTAATGCGGATCGACAACCCAAATATCCTATGGATAGCGATGTTATTGCGATGCCTAACTGGGAACATTGGGCAACTGGCGCGGCCGTTTTCAGCGTCGTTTTAATGGGGTTGTTTTTGTTTACCCGCCGCAGTTTAAAGCTGCCCGGTTTACTGTTTTTCGGCCTGATTGCCAATCTTGCGGCATCAACGATTTTCTGGTCGGTGTCGATTGGCGCCCAGCAATATCAAACCAACCTGACCATGGTGTTTTGGGGCATCCTTGTATTGATGCAGGTCATGGCGGCAGTTATTTTATTAATAGAAGCCCTGGAAATAGCTGAAGTCATCTGGCACCGAAAAACAGCCAGGACGTTTCAGCCGCTTAAGCCATCCCCGGACTTTAAATATCCCAAGGTATCGTTGCATTTACCGATCCATAATGAGCCGCCCGATATGGTGCGCATGACGCTGGAGGCTTTAAACAAGGTTGATTATCCTAACCTGGAAGTACTGGTGATGGACAATAACACTAAAGATCCAGCGGTCTGGGAGCCGGTGAAAGCCGATTGCGAGCGCTTGGGGCCGAAGTTTAGGTTCTTCCATCTGGAAAACTGGCCTGGTTTTAAGGC
>CAZAUB010000034.1:6450-8025 GCA_964488195.1 uncultured Methylobacter sp.
GTGCGATCAATCATGCGCTTGAACAAACGGCTCCCGATGCCGAGATTATCGCGGTGATCGACAGCGATTACATCCTGTCGCCTGACTGGCTTAACTGCATGGTGCCTTATTTCGATAATGAAAATGTCGGTTTTATCCAATCGCCCCAGGATTATCGCGACCGCGACCAAAGCGCTTTTAAATCATTTTGTTACTGGGAATATGCCGGATTTTTCAATATCGGCATGGTGCAAAGGAATGAATACAACGCCATTATCCAGCACGGCACCATGACCATGATCAGAAAGTCTGCGTTACTGGAAGTGGGTAACTGGTCGGAATGGTGTATCTGTGAAGACAGCGAGTTAGGTCTGCGCCTGTATGAAGCGGGCTATGATTCAGTTTACGTCAAAGATTCGTTTGGGCGCGGAGTTATGCCCGACACCATGTCCGGTTACATGACCCAACGCTATCGCTGGGTTTATGGCGCTATGCAAATCATCAAGGCGCATTGGCGCAGCTTTTTGCCGTCTAAAAAGCCCAAGCTGACACCCGCCCAGAAGTATTACTTTATTGCCGGTTGGCTGCCGTGGTTTTCCGATGCGCTGGCCTTGGTGTTTACCATCACCAGCTTGATCTTAACGGGCGTGATCCTTTACGATCCGATACACAGCGAACTTCCTGCTAATGCGTTTTTATTGCCGACAGTGGGCATATTCAGCTTTAAAATTATCCGGGGCTTATGGCTATATCAGGCCCGTGTTCCGTGTTCCGTCTGGCAATCGTTAGGCGCATCGCTGTCTGGATTGGCCTTAACGCATACGGTTGCCAAGGGCACCATGCAGGGCTTGTTCACATCAGGCAAGCCGTTTATGCGTACGCCCAAATTTGAGCAACACAGCGCGTTATTCGTCGGCTTGTTCACCATACGGCAGGAATTATCTTTGTTGATATTGTTGAGTGTGGCTATCGGGATGATGGCATCCTTGGAACATTTCGACAATTTTAGCGGCAGATTGTGGATAGCGATTCTTTCGGTGCAGGCAGTTCCTTATGTTGCGGCGCTGTTGACGGTATTGATCAGCATCGCGCCGGATTATAAAGCCTATAAACCCGAACTGGTTGCCGAAAAACCGGCTGTTAAGTTAAAACCTAAGTCCAAGAAGAAAAAATAACCGGAAGGATTGTCCACGAATGACACGAAAAAAAACAGTCGAAAGGATCGTATTGAGATATTTTTCGTGCTTTTTGTGTTTTTCGTGGACTAAATGATTTAGGGCTTACCTTAAGCAACTTTCGTCGTTATGCAGAGGATTGTTGACCCGTGTGCTGATCGGGGTAATCTGCATAGTGCGGTAGGCATCGATGGCTAAAAAATCAGTCATCTTTACAACGGTGATTTTTTTATCCAGCCAGCGATCGTAATCATCAGGCGTGATAATAACCGGCATTCGGTTATGAATAGCCGCTATTTTGTCATTGGCAACGGTGGTAATAATCGTGCATGAATAAACCGTTTCCTGATCATGTTCCCAGTGTTCCCAAACACCTGCAAAAGCGAACAATGCATGATCCGGCTGGTGTATGTGGTAGGGC
>CAZAUB010000034.1:8125-11645 GCA_964488195.1 uncultured Methylobacter sp.
CTGGCATTGATCAGGTGGCTGGATATTTTGCGGTCTTTTGTCCACGATGGGATTAATCCCCAATACAGGTTAACGGCCCTGTTGCTGCCGTCTTCCAGTTGCACGACAGCGAGAATTTTTTGCCCCGGCGGAATATTGTAGTCGGGTTTATGTGCGGGTAAACTCAGCAATCTGAAATGATCCATAATCTGCTGCCCGGTTGCGATCAAGTTATAACGTCCACACATATGCACCCCGAACTGATAAAACTGGAAAAAACCTTCAAGCCGTCGATTCTAACAAAGATTGATGATCCGTTGCTTGCGCAATACCAAGTCGAGCTGTGGATGAAACGGGACGATTTGCTGCATCCCGTGATTTCCGGCAATAAATGGCGCAAGCTTAAATATAGTCTCGATCATGCCCTGTCGTTAGGCGCGGATACCCTCGTCAGCATGGGTGGCGCTTATTCCAATCATCTGCACGCTTTGGCTTATGTGGGTAAGGTGTTAGGATTAAAAACCGTTGGGCTTGTTCGAGGCGAGCAACCGGAAACATTGACACCGAGTTTGCTGGACATGAAAAACTGGGGTATGGAGCTGAGATTTGTATCCCGCACCGATTACAGGCTGCTCAGGCAATACAAAAACCATCATGCGTTGCCCGGCTTAGAGGCACGGCAATACTGGTTGCCGGAAGGCGGGGCTTTAGGCTTGGCGTTGAAAGGTGTTGCGGAACTGGTTACCGAAATAGCAGTCCCATACGACACATTTTGCGTACCCTGTGGAACCGGCACGACTTTGGCGGGTATTGTTGATGCGGTTCCAGAACGGGTATCAGTACTGGGATTTGCGGCGTTAAAAAACGCAGGTTTTTTAACGGGGGAGGTAGAAGCCATGTTGACACACCCCCGTAATAACTGGCAGATAAACTCGGATTATCATTTTGGCGGTTTTGCCAAAACCAATGCCGATTTAAGCGCATTTATTGAAGACTTTGAATTAAAAACTACAATTCCTCTTGAACCGGTCTATACCGGAAAAATGATGTACGCCGTCTATGATTTAATCAAAAAACACTATTTCAAGCCCGGTGAGCGTATTATTGCGGTACATACCGGGGGGTTGCAGGGGAAAAGGGGATTTAGCTGATGAAATCACACAAAAATATTAATTAGCAACTGATTTTGAATCTGAGTACAGCATGGACATAAACGAAACAGAAGACTTAATCGATCTTCAAAAACCGGAACTTTATCTTAATCGTGAACTGAGCCTGCTGGAGTTCAACAAGCGGGTTCTGGCGCAGGCTACAGATGAAAAAGTACCGCTGCTTGAACGACTTAATTATCTGTGCATCTCCTGTTCCAACCTTGACGAATTTTTCGAGGTACGCGTCGCCAGTGTGATCCAGATGGCGGCCATCGATCCAAAAGCCGTCGGCCCGGACGGCTTAACGCCTAATGAGCAGCTAGAGCTGATTGCCGTCCATGCTCACCAGCTGGTTGACGAGCAATACAAGGTTCTTAACGAGATTCTGATTCCAAAACTGGCCCAGGAAAATATTCGTTTTATTCGCCGTAAGGAATGGACTGAAGCGCAGCTCAAATGGCTGGAAGCCTATTTTAATGACGAGTTGCTGCCGATTTTAACGCCGGTTGGACTCGATTCCGCTCACCCGTTTCCCCGCATACTCAACAAGAGTTTGAATTTCATTATTTCGTTGACCGGGAAGGACGCATTCGGCAGGAATAGCGGCAGAGCTATTTTACAAGCGCCCAGAGCCTTGCCGCGCATTATTCAACTGCCTGCCGATGTAACCGGTAGCGGCGCGGCGGATTTTGTATTTTTGTCATCGATTATTCATGCTTTTGTCGATCAGTTATTTACCGGCATGAATGTCAAAGGCTGCTATCAATTCAGAGTCACCCGGAATAGCGATTTTTTTGTCGATGACGATGCCATTGACGATTTATTGCTGGCCGTGGAAGGCGAGTTGGCGATGCGTAATTACGGCGATGAGGTTCGCCTGGAGATTGACGCCAAATGCCCGGATGAAACGGTCACCTTCTTGCTGGATCGTTTTGAAATGACTCGGGATCGTTTGTTTTTGGTTGATGGCCCGGTCAATCTGAACAGGATTCAGGAAATTAACGGCCTGATCGGTCGGCCTGACCTGAAGTTCCCCCCTTTCAAACCTATTGTGCCGCAACAGCTGGAGCGCAGCAAAGACATCTTTGCTGCGATCAGACGCCACGATATTTTGCTGCATCACCCGTTTGAGTCCTTTTCGCCGGTCGTTGAATTTATTCGCCAGGCGGCAGTTTCTCCGGATGTGCTGGCTATTAAGCAAACGCTGTATCGAACCGGGGCCGATTCGCCTATCGTCAGCGCCTTAATCAAGGCGGCCAGAGCAGGTAAGGTGGTGACGGTGGTGATCGAGTTGAGAGCGAGGTTCGATGAAAAAGCCAACATCGATTTGGCCTCCAAATTACAGGAAGCCGCCGTGCATGTGGTTTATGGCGTGGTGGGCTATAAAACTCACGCCAAAATGTGTCTGGTGTTAAGAAGGGAAGGCAAGGAATTGCGCAATTATGTACATTTGGGCACCGGCAACTATCATCCGAAAACGGCGCAGATTTACACCGATTATGGCTTGTTTTCCTGTGATAAGGAATTGGGCGAAGATGTCCGGCGCGTATTCGCCCAGCTGACCAGTTTGGGCAAGGTAACCAAGCTGAATAAATTGCTGCAATCGCCGTTCACTTTACATCGCGGCTTGATGGAGAAAATTGAACGGGAAATACGCCATGCCAAAAATGGCAAACCGGCAAAAATCATCATTCAGGTGAATGCCATTGTTGAGGAGCAGTCTATCCAGGCGCTTTACCGCGCGTCACAGGCCGGGGTTAAGGTTAAACTAATTGTCAGGGGCGTCTGCTGTTTAAAGCCCGGCGTTCCAGGCGTATCTGAAAATATAGAAGTGCGCTCCATTATCGGGCGTTTTTTGGAGCATGCGCGGGTTTATGCGTTTGAAAATGACGGTGACCGGGAGGTCTATGCCTCCAGCGCGGATTTAATGAACCGCAATATGTTCAGGCGTGTTGAAATCTGTTTTCCGATTGAAAATAAGAAATTGCAGAGCCGAATTTTGCAGGATCTGAATTTGTATTTAAAAGATAACACCCAAGCTTGGCTCTTGCAGTCTGACGGCAGCTATCAGCAATTGCAAAAAGCCGATACTGAGGAGCCTATCCAGGCTCAGGCCGTGCTTATGCATGAATTGCAATGACCAAGGTTTGCGAGATTGCTCAGTTAGGCGATCAGGTGCTCAGGCTGCAAGCCGAGGCCGTTGTCGATGTGCATGATGCTGAGATTGTGCGGATCATCGAGTCCATGCAAGGTACTTTGGCAGCAACTTCCGGCGTTGGCATTGCCGCGCCCCAGATCAGCGAATCAAAACAGATTATCATTATTGCCTCACGGCCTACGCCTCGTTATCCATCGGCGCCGTTGATGGAACCGACGGTGATGATTAATCC
>CAZAUB010000035.1:0-1531 GCA_964488195.1 uncultured Methylobacter sp.
CGGCTGGAACATATCCATCGTTATTTTCAGGTAGGCGAGCAAACCGTTCATGCCTTGAATGACATCAGCGTCATCATCGAAAAAGGCGAATATGTGTCGGTGATGGGGCCGTCAGGTTCCGGCAAATCGACGTTATTGAATGTCATCGCCCTGCTTGATCAGCCGAGCTCAGGCAGGTATCTGTTAAACAACCAGCCGGTTACACAGCTTAGCGATGATGAACTCGCCAAGGTTCGCCGCGAAAACATCGGCTTTGTGTTCCAGTTTTTTCATGTGATTCCGCGTTTGTCGGCGGCTGAAAACATTGAAATGCCGATGATACTGGCGGGCGTAGCGGTCAAGGAGCGTAAACAACGGGTATTGGAGGCGCTGGCGTCGGTCAGTCTGCAAGACCGGGGTCACCACAGACCGGATCAGCTTTCCGGTGGGCAGTTGCAGCGTGTCGCCATTGCCAGAGCGATGATCATGCGACCTTCGCTTTTATTGGCGGACGAGCCGACCGGCAATCTCGACAGCAAATCCGGCAAGGAAATTATCGAGTTGCTGGAAGCGCTTAATCGGCAGGGCGTAACGCTGATGATTATTACCCATGACCAGAGTTTGGGCGACAGGGCGCGGCGGAAAATTCGTATTGTCGATGGGCAGATAGGGTGATTCTGTAGTTAAAAAATAGAACGCGGATGCCAAAAGTAGGCGCCTCTAGGCGACACAGATTAAGCTGATTAACGCGGATAAAAGAAGGCTATGTGATTGTTAAACGCAGAAGTTGGAGTGCAGGCTTTGCCTGCAAGCGCAAGCACCAAAAGTAGGCGCTTTACGACTGCATGGATGCAGGAGGTAGAGCAATGCAGGAGCGATTGCCGAGGCGAAGCTTGCACTCCCATCGCCCTCAATACTTAACGATGAATTGGTCTAAAAGAAAAATCCGCGTTAATCTGCTTCATCCGTGAAAATCAGCAGCTGCTGTGTCATAACTAACGTCGACCCCGGAAAACATGTTCATCAAAGATACATTAACCCAATCATTAGCCGCAATCAGCACCCAGCGCTTACGCGCGGCGTTGATTATCCTGGCGATGAGTATCGGCATAGCTTCGGTTTCCGTGTTGACGGCCTTGGGCGAAAGCGCCCGCCGTTATGTGGTTAACGAGTTTGAAGCCTTGGGCACTAACCTGGTTATCGTGCTGCCGGGGCGCACCGAAACCACGGGCGGTCAGCCGCCGCTATTTGGCGAAACGCCCAGGGATTTAACGCTGGATGATGCCGAGGCCTTATTTCGCAGTCGTCATATTGCCGCCATCGCGCCGTTGACCATCGGCTCCGCGCCGGTTTCATCGCTGGGTCTGGAGCGGGAAACCAATGTCCTGGGCTCGACACACGCATTAAGACGAGTACGTCGATTGACCGTGGCGCAGGGCAGTTTCCTGCCTCAAACCGAAGTCGATAAAGCCCTGTCGGTTTGCGTGATCGGCCAAACCATACGCAACCAACTGTTCGCTAATCAAGCGGCGCTTGGGCAATGGCTGCGCAT
>CAZAUB010000035.1:1631-11635 GCA_964488195.1 uncultured Methylobacter sp.
GCGTTGACCCTGACCGTAGCCGGCATCGCCGGGATCAGCCTGGCGGTGGCCGGTGTGTTGGTGATGAATGTGATGCTGGTCAGCGTCACGCAACGCACCGCAGAGATCGGCTTGCTGAAAGCTTTAGGCGCGACCAAGCGGCAGCTACTGTGGCTGTTTTTGTCCGAAGCGGCGATGTTGTCGCTGGCGGGCGCAGTGCTGGGCGTGATGCTGGGATACGTAACTCTTGGCGTTTTGCAGGCTTTTTACCCGGATTTTCCTATGGAACTGCCGGGCTGGGCATTGCTTGCCGCCTTGGCGGTTTCGTTGTTTACCGGGCTGCTGTTCGGCGTATTACCGGCCAGAAAAGCGGCCAATCTCGACCCCGTCGCCGCATTGGCGAAGCGGTAAAATATGCGCTACATTGATCTCATCTCATTGTCGTATCGGACGGTTATCAGCCACAAACTGCGCTCGGCGCTGACCGCATTGGGGCTGATTATCGGCATCGCGGCGGTGGTCGTATTAACCTCGATAGGTCGCGGCATTCATACCTTTGTGCTGGCGGAATTCACCCAGTTCGGCACCAATCTGATCGGCATTCATCCCGGTAAAACCACCACCTTCGGCTTGTCGGGCGCATCGATAAGCACGGTTAGACCGCTGGTCTTAGCCGATGTCGTCAGCTTAAGCAAACTGGAAAACATCATTGCCGTATCCCCGATGGTGCAAGGCAATGCGCGAATTGAAGCAGGGGAAAAACAGCGGCGCACCAATGTGCTGGGGGTTGGTTCAGCCGTGCCGGAGATCTGGAAAATCAAGGTCAGCAGCGGGCGTTTTTTACCGGAAGAAGAAAGCAATCCGCGCGCCTTTGCGGTGCTGGGTAATAAATTGGCGACTGAACTGTTTGGTACAGCCAGCCCGCTAGGCCAGCGCATCAGGATTGGCAGCGATCGTTTTCGGGTCATCGGCGTGATGGAAAAAAAAGGCCAGATGATCGGCTTCGACATGGACGACACCATTTATATCCCGGCCGCCAAAGCGCTGGAGCTGTTTAACAGGGAAAGCCTGATGGAAATTCACCTGCTCTATAAAAGCAATGCCGCAGTTGCTATTGTAGAAAATGCGATCAAACGAAACTTGATTGCCCGGCACGGCAGGGAAGACTTCACCATCGTCACCCAAAACCAGATGATCAAAAGCATGGATTCCATCCTGAACATCCTGACCCTGGCGGTAGCGGCATTAGGCAGTATTTCCTTACTGGTCGGCTCGGTCGGCATATTAACCATCATGACCATCGCCGTTTCCGAACGTATTTCCGAAATCGGCCTGCTGCGGGCGGTAGGCGCAGAACGCAGAACCATTTTCCAGCTGTTCCTGTGCGAGGCCTTAGCGTTAAGCGCCGCAGGCGGACTTTGCGGCGTGTTGTTGGGCATAACCATAGTCAAAATCCTAGATGCCGCGCTGCCCGCCTTGCCGGTGGAGCTGGCCTGGGCCTATATCGTCGCGGCCTTTATGGTCTCATTGCTGATCGGCATAGCCGCCGGAGTAGCCCCGGCAATGAAGGCTGCCCGGCTGGAGCCGTTGGAGGCTTTGCGGGCAGAGTGATTTGTATGTCCACTGCCAGCACCATAGGCTGAGGCACGAAGCCCATTGCTCGCGTTGGATTTGTGTATAAAGATGTAAGTTTGAGCTTGGGAGCTAACCAAATTAAATGATCTATCGACTCTTAGCAGACTCCGTTCTTGTCCTTCACCTCCTGTTTATCGGCTTCGTCGTTTTCGGTGGACTCTTCGCGCTACGTTCGCCCTGTATTGCGCTGGCCCACTTACCGGCTGCCTGCTGGGGAGCATTCATTGAATTGACCGGCGGGCTGTGTCCGCTGACGTTGCTGGAAGTCGAGTTTCGCCAAGTTGCCGGTGATGCCGGTTATTCGGGCAGTTTTATTGAGCATTATCTTCTTCCTGTGATTTATCCTGCCGGACTCACGAGGGACATTCAATTTTGGGTGGCGGGTTTTGTGATACTGATCAACGTTGCTATCTACGGGGTGCTTGTTTATCGATGGTGGGTTTCCCGATCAAAACAGCCGGTGAGGTAGGTGAGGAAATGGCTGGCGTCATGCTGCCTATAAAGATGAGTCCGAAATCTTTTGCGCTGTAGCCGAATGTTCTATGCGGGCGGTGGGCTTCTATGTTAACTTTGCGGCGTACTACCCTAACTTAAGCGGAGGATACGACGATGGCTATTGGTGAATTTTGCAATCGCGAAGTGGTGTTCGCGACCAGAGAAATGAGTCTACCGGAAGCGGCGCAACTGATGCGCGAGTACCATGTCGGCGATCTGGTGGTGGTCGATGAGGTCGACGGAAAGCGGGTGCCGGTTGGCATTGTTACTGACCGCGATATGGTCATCGAGGTTATTGCTAAATCCCTGGATCTCGATGGTTTTAGCGTGGGCGACATCATGGGCTCGCAACTGGTCAGCGTGCAGGAAAAAGAAGGTGTGTTTGAAACGATACGGCTGATGCGCGCCAAGGGAATCCGCCGCATTCCGGTGGTTAATCAGGAGGGTGGACTGGTAGGCATCGTGTCGGCAGACGATATACTGGATCTTCTGGCCGAGGAGATGGCTGAACTGGCCAAGGTCGCTCCGCGCGAACAGGAGCGTGAGGCTAAAACAAGAACGTAATCGCAGTCATGTAGGGTACGCTGTGCGTACCTTTTAGCGAGAACGCTTATTCATAACGGTGCCTATAATGTTCCGAATTGCGAGCGGAACTACTTTATCTGACGATACCTTACCTTATGGTGGCACTAAGGTATGCACAGCGTACCCTACAGAGCGCATTGATATATAAATTTTCTAACAGCATGTAAGCACGAAGCCCATCACTCGCGTTACCCAAAAATAATCAAGTTTTGAGTTGTAGTTGTTCAAAAACCAACAATAACCAATGAGGTAATTAAAACCATGCCCAAACAATACATTACCGACACAGAAGGACAAAAAATATCCGTTATATTGCCGATGGAAGAATATATAGAATTGATGGAAGATCTGAAGGACTTAGCGGCGGTTGCTGAATTGAGAGACGAGCCGACAATTCCCTGGGAACAGGTAAAAAAGGAATTGATGGACAATGGATTGCTATAAAATCGAACTTAAACCTCCGCTAAAAAATCGTTAGCCAATCTACCTAAACCCGTTATTAAAAAATAGCTGGATTAATTGATGAGTTAGCGAGCAATCCCTATCCGTTTGGGCATAAAAAATTAGCCGGATCAGATCATACTTATCGAATAAGATCGGGCGATTATCGTATTGTTTATTCTATTTTTGATGAAGCTTTAATTATCCACATTATAAAAATCGGACACCGTAAAGACGTTTATAAATAGTCGCCACAGGTGAGTAAGCTCATGCCTTACCATGCCCAATTCCTGCATCAAGCCCGTACAATTCCCGCAAAGCGTCAATTGGATAGCGAGCGGCTATCGCGCTCATCGGCATACGATTCAGTTCATGGATGATTTGTGGAACCATGCAGCTATGAACTCCGCCTTCTTCCTCAATATGGTATTGATAGTGGTAAGCCAAGTCATTCATCGAACCCAGCACGCTTTTGTTGTTGGTATTGGCAAAGCCGATTTCTGCGTATTCTTGCAGGATTTTATCGGTAGTTGTTTTATCAAAACCTTCTTCTGCCAGTATGCATTGCAGAAAGTCCCTGAATAACGTATCGAGCTGGCGGAGTTGTGCTGTTGTGACATCCGGTATCAGGAAGTTGAACAGGGTTTTATCGTTGACAAATAAAACACAGTTGTTCCGGTCGATGATTATCAGGTTGGCATGCCATGAGCCTAACAACGAGGGCGTGGACTCTTGCTGGACTAAAGCCTCGTTTTTAAGCCCCATTTCTTTTTGGAGTTTTTTGGTGCAGCGGATGAGTTGCATGGGTGTTTTGTACTGTTTGCGTTGAGTAAATGAAAAACATCATAGCAATATCTCCTGTCCTTCAGTTATTTTCTACAACATTTTTACTCAGGCTGTTTGCCCCCGGTATTCGCCACCAACAACCTGTTAACCTGTTCAATGTCATCTTGGCTCAGGCTGCTGGCCGCTTGTTTTAACTTGATACTGTTGATCAGATAATCATAACGGGTACGTGAAAAATCCCGTTTTGCCCGGTATAAGTTTCTTTGTTCGTTCAATACATCGACCATGGTGCGGGTGCCTGCGCCAAAGCCCGCTTCGGTCGCTTTTAAGGCGCTGGTCGCCGATGTCACTGTGGCTTTTAGTGCGGCTACGCGGCTAATGGTGGACATCACGCCGCGATAAGCATCTTTCACCTGACGTTTTACCGCGCGTTTTTTCGCCGTCAAATCTTCTTTGGCGGCTTGGTATTCATAGCTGGCCTGACGGGTTCTGGAGTTTACCGCGCCGCCTTCAAACAGCGGCACATTAAGTTGCACGCCGACGCTTTGGGTATCGCCCCGAAAACCAAAGCTGCTGGTATTGTCGGCTACCCCGTAAGAGGCGATCAAATCCAGGCGGGGCAAGTGGCCGTTACGTTGCAGGTCTATGGCTTTGCGCGATACTTCGGCCTGATTAAATGCCGAAATGATGCTGAAGTTATTGAGTTCGGCAGTATCGCTCCACGCCGAAATGTCCGCCGGTTCCGGTTTGAGCAACGGCAGTTGGTCGCCCAGCGCATTGAGTGAGGCATCGTTTTCGCCGATGATTTCCCTTAACGCCTCTTTTTGATTATCCAGGTTATTGGCCGCGTCTATTTCATTGGCGTTGGCTTGGTCGAAACCTGCCTGCGCTTCATTAACATCGGTTATTGCAAGAATGCCCACTTCAAATCGTTGCTGAGCCTGTTCCAGTTGTCGTGCGATAGCCTGCTTTTCTGATACGGCAAATTGCAGATTATCCTGGGCATAAAGCACATTAAAATAGGCTTCGGTCGTCTTAACCATCAGGTTTTGCAATTCGGCCAGATAGGCCGCTTCAGCCTGGGCGATTTGATTGTCGGATTGGCTCAATTGTATCCAGTGATCCCAATGAAACAGGGGCTGGGTTAAGTTGACATTAAAGGTATTGTTCCAGTAGTCCTGATTGGCAGCAGGGCCCCGGAAGCCGCCGGTTTTTTTGTTATGCAGCTGTTCTTTGCTGCTGGCTCCGATGGCCGAGATGTTAGGCAGAAACCGGGCAATGCTTTGATCTTTCGATTCGCCGATGGCCGATTGCTTGGCCTGCGCCTGCTTTAAAACCGGCGCATTTTGCACAGCAAGCTCATAGGTTTGAGATAGATTTTGCGCGTGCAGCGGTGCAATCCCTGTTAACAAGCTGACAATAATGGCGGATAGTTTTACGGGTGCTTTCATGGGCAAGATCAATAAATCATTTAAGTGCGGGATTCATCTTCGAAGATAAGTATTTAGCTGATTTATTCAGGCTGTGAATGACGGAGTTATCCCGCATTATCCATAAATCCTTTCATTTTTAAATCCGATTTTATAATATGTTCAACGAACCAATCCCTCATTATATAGTTAATTTTTTCACTTATTTCTGCAACTTCTTCTGACGAGTTGACTGTCTTTTCGATAAAGCGATAGATGTCATTTTTAATGACATCTAATTCAGCTATAAGTTGCTGATGTCCTTTTTTATTTTCTTCATAATAAGGGTACAAAGACTTGAGTTGCAGCTTCTCTTCATGAAGAAAATGATCCTTAGCGGACTCATACAGCTGATCGATAAAAAACCTCAAAGAATCTTTTTCATCGGGGTGACGCACCACCACTTCCAGCGCATTAAGCAGCGCTAATAATAGTTTGTGCTCCATATCAATATTGATATTCCCTACGCTTAATCTAGAATCCCATTTAATTGGCATAAGTACCTCTAAGTGTGTTAGCTGCTGTACATCCAATAAAGCCGCATTTTGTTAGGCAATAAAAAACCCGCTAAGCCTTATGACTTGCGGGTTTTTGTATTTCTTTGCACTGCTCAAAACCTATATTTGGTACCGAGGGCCGGAATCGAACCGGCACTGAGTCACCCCAACCGGATTTTGAATCCGGCGCGTCTACCAGTTCCGCCACCCCGGCAAAGAACGTGCATTATAGGCAATGTTCATCAATAACGCTAACTTTTTTTAAGTGTGTTCGACAGCCTAAACTGATAACATCGCCCGCTATGAAAAAAAGTGATTTTAACTACCCGTTACCCGAAGCGCTAATCGCGCAAAAACCCTTGGCAGAACGCGATGCAAGTCGTCTGTTATGCATGGATCGAGATACCGGACGGATAATCGACCGGCAATTTACCGATTTTATCGATTTAATCGATCAGCATGATCTGCTGATTTTTAATGATACCAAAGTGATTCCGGCCAGGCTGTTTGGCAAAAAACAAAGCGGCGGCAAGGTCGAGATCCTTATCGAGCGCATTCTGGATAACCATCGCGCCATTGCTCATGTCAGGTCGAGCAAATCGTCGAAACCGGGTACCTCGATAGAATTGGATAACGGCTATTGCTGCGAAGTATTGGGCAGGGCGGACGACCTGTTCCATCTGGAATTTAAGGGCGATAACAGCTTGCTCACACTATTGGAGCAAATCGGCCATATGCCATTGCCGCCTTATATTACCCGTGAAGATGATGCATCAGACCTGACCCGCTATCAGACCGTCTTTGCCAGAGAGGCGGGGGCTGTTGCAGCGCCCACCGCAGGTCTGCATTTTGATCAAGCCATGATGGACAAGCTTAAAGCCAAAGGCGTGCAAACCGCTTTTGTGACCTTGCACGTCGGCAGCGGCACTTTTCAGCCGGTCAGGGTGGAAGATTTATCCGAACATTTAATGCACAAGGAATATTTCGCCGTGTTGCCGGAGATAGTAGCGGCCGTTCATCAAGCCAGAGCAAGGGGAGGGCGGGTTATCGCGATAGGCACGACGGCGGTCAGGGCGCTGGAATCAGCATCCAAAAGCGGCCAACTTGAAGCTGGTTTTGGTGATACGGATTTATTTATTACTCCCGGCTATCAATTCAAATCGGTCGATGCGATGCTGACCAACTTTCACCTGCCCGAGTCTACCTTATTGATGCTGGTTTCAGCGTTTGCCGGTTACGAGCCTATTATGAACGCCTACAGACATGCTATTGATCAATCTTATCGATTCTTTAGTTATGGGGATGCGATGTTTTTGAGTTAGCCACGTAGGTTTGGTTACAGCAAAGAGAGATTATTTGGCGTCAATCGTCTTCGATCATCCGGTTTCCTCGCTCAACCATCTGGTCGCCTAGCGCATCAATCGCGAACGATGCGCTTCACTGTGTTCAGCACATCCTACCGTACTGGGTTATTTGTAAATTTCTTTACGGTGACCCATCTCAATAACCAGAATAATTAGTTTATCATCTTCAATGCGGCATAGCAGTCGAAAGTCTCCCATACGGTAGCGCCATAAGCCGGAATGCTTGCCTTGTAAGGCTTTTCCGGTCGAGCGGGGATTGTCTGTATTTTGCAATCGATCAAGGAGAAACGACGTTATTCTTTTTTGGATGGATCTGTCGAATTTCTGCAAATCCCGTTTGGCATCATCAGAAAGCTTAACTGTCCAGGCCAAGCTCTTTTATCACGTCGTTTAAGTTGTGGGATACTTTGCCGCCTTCAAGATAACGCTGATAAGCCTCATCGGCTTTCTTGGCATCCTGGCAATCTTCCAGATGGTCAAACAATGCATTTTTAACCAGTTGTGCCGGACTGATATGCTCCTGCTCTACCAATTGATTTAACAGGTTTGCTGTTTCGTCATCCAGTTCTAATGTCATCATACTGTTTTCCTCACTTGGGTGATGGGGGTAGTGTCTGCCTTAAGCGTGTAAGAGGTCGGACTTCATGCTGTCGCAGTAGCGTTGATTGCATTGAGACACGAAACCAGCTTCAATTTTTGGGTTTTGTTCACGCTCTAATCAATTTACATTATACTGAGCCAACCGCATTATCGCCAAAATGGGAGCGTAAAGCCATGCAGACCACCTTAAATATCGATGATAAGTTATTCGAAGAAGCCGCTAAACTTGCGGCGACTGACAATCAAAGCCAATTGATAGAAATAGCTTTAGGTGAGTTTATTAATAATCACCGGCAAATCCAAAAGCGTGATGTGCGCGATTTGGTCGGCAAGGTTGAAATCGCTCCTGACTACGATTACAAAAAATTGCGTACAGGTGAGCGATGAACCGTTATCTTGTCGATACTTCGGTATGGATAGATTTTTTTAGGCAACGCAAAACCTCTGGCGTTGATGAATTTTACCGGATATTAGATCGCGCTCAACACTACGGCATTACAGAGTTTATTTATCAAGAGGTTATTCAAGGCGCGTTAAACGAAAAAGACTTTAGCAGCCTTGCCGATTATTTAGCCGCGCAAACATTTTTTCAGCCCAGACATCATCCTGAATCATATAGACAAGCGGCACAAATTTATTTTGCTTGTCGCCGTAAAGGGATAACGATACGTAGCACGATAGATTGTCTAATCGCTCAAACGGCTATTGAACACGATTTGATTTTATTGCACAGCGATAAAGATTTTGAACAAATTGCTGAGGTTTTTCCTGCGTTAAAGCTTTATAACGTGTAGCAAAGCTTTGTGGATCTTGTTTTTCTCACTTGGGTGATGGGGATAAAGGTCAAGGTGCAACCGCATATTAACCCTGTGGATTGCACCTGACCGCGTTGCAGCAAAGAGAGATTATTTGGCGTCAATCTGTTTGCCGTCTTCGATCATCCGGTTTCCTCGCTCAACTTTGGCTTTGCCTTGCTCAACCATTATTGAGCCTTGTTCCAATTCTGTATTGCCTTCTTTAATCAGTGCTTTTCCTCGATCAATCATCTGGTCGCCTAGTGTTGGGGCGCTTGAGCATCCTGCCAGTAACGCAATGATTGTTGGTATCAGTATGATGTTAAGTTTTTTCATGGCTCTTCTGTTTGTTTATGTCGATTGAAGTATTGCTATACAGCGCGGCAAGGTTTGCGTCCCTATTTGGCGTTGCCATCCATGGCGCCTGGATCCCGGCAATCCATGCCGGGATGACGAGTGTGGATTATTTAACTTTAACCAGTTCCTTGTCGCCGCTGGAAAAGTGACATTTGCGTACGGTAAAGGTGCTGCAATCTTTCGATTCTTCAATCTTCGCGCCGTTTGGGCTGAGTTTAATTTTTAGCTCACAGAAACTGGCCGCGCTTTCGGAATGTTTTTTCAACACCAATTCATTTTCGCCGGTGCTTTTGGCTTTGCCGGAAATAGCCTCTGAGCAGTGTGCGCCGTCGGCAGCCGACTCAAAGTCTACATCAGCATCGACAGTGTAATCGTCGCTGATTTTGGTGACTTTTAGGTGACGAACATAGTCGCCGTCGCGCAATACATAATGATCGGTAGCGGCAAAAACGTTGCCGGAAATCAGCAGCGCAATAGTCAGAAACAAACTTTTTTTCATGATGTTACCTCTTGTTTGATTAAAATTTGATCAACATGGCGGCAGGCGATGGTTTGTTGCTGTTCATGTCGTCTTCGGATGTACTTGGCACAACTCGAAATTATTGTACCTTATTGCAAGTCGTTACTAAAAGGCGATGCGATGAATTACATGCAAGCAAGCAATGAGTTGGTATCTTGTTTATAGCTCGTACATTAGCCAACTTATGCGACTATAATATTGAAATGATTCCAGTCTGTACGGGCTGGTTGTGATTCGTGGCGCAGGGCGCCTTAACTGCATGTTCCCACGCAGCGCGTGAGGTATAAGATTTTTTTAATGGATAACAATTTAATTTTCTCTCCGCAAATTCCGCAAAAACAAGACCAATCACTGATCTGGACGGGGTTAACCGGCTGCGGTGATTCACTGGCTTTGGCTTCTGCCATTAAAAATGAAGATCGCCTGTTTGTTATTGTCACTCCGGATAATCAGACCGCGTTGCGGCTTGAGCATGAATTATC